>NZ_CAXFSW010000004.1:0-184950 GCF_964005855.1 uncultured Henriciella sp. | reverse complement strand
CCAATCTGCACATCCAGGCCATTTCAAAAGTGACCCATGAGAGCCCGGACGGCACCTCCTCCGAAGGCGTCGGGGCGCTGGAGCAACTGTTTGTCGGCCCGCACACACCTTCCGGCTGGAAGGATGTTCTGGACACCTGAAGGCTATCCCCAGAGGGCCTGTGAGGGCGGGAAGACTTTCCCGTCCTCATATCTCAGGCCGTTTTCAATATCATCGGCAAGCCAGAGCGGGCCGTCGAGGTCGACCGCATCGGCAAGCGTGCCCAGCAGGACAGCTGGGGCCATGCTGAGCGAGCTGGCCACCATACAGCCGACCATGACGCCAAGGCCGCAGGCTTTGGCTGCGCGGACCATGGCGAGCGCTTCGGTCAGTCCGCCCGTCTTGTCGAGCTTGACGTTGATGACATCGTATAGCCGGGCGAGATCCTGAACCTGATCGCGCGTATGGGCGCTCTCATCGGCGCAGATCGCGACCTCTGGCGGACGTTTCAGCAAGGCGCCATCCTCGCCGGCCGGAAAGGGCTGTTCGATGAGGACAACACCAAGCGCTTTGGCTTCGCGGGCCAGGCCGGGCAGGGCGCCGGCGTCCAGCTGTTCATTAGCGTCCAGGATGAAGCGTGCATCCGGACGCGCTTCGTGAACGGCGCGCACGCGGTCCATGTCGCCCTCGCCGCCAAGTTTGACCTTGAGCAGCCTGCCGGGCGCTTGCCTTGCGGCCTCGGCCATGGCGGATTTTTCCCCGAGAACGACGGTAACGGCGGTTTCCAGCACTTTTGGTTCGGGAAGGCCGGCGCGCTTCCAGACCGGTGTCCCGCTGACCCTGGCTTCCAGATCCCACATGGCGCAGTCGATTGCGCAGCGGGCCGCGCCCGCCGGCAGCACGCCCTGGAGGTCTTCGCGGCTCAGCCCCTCTTCAATAGCGGTGCGCTGTGTCTCAATGAGTTCGATGACGCTTTCTACGGTTTCGCCATACCGGCCATAGGGGACGCTTTCGCCGCGCCCGCGCTGTCCGTCCCGCTCAAGTGTCACACGGACCGATTCGGCGCTCGTCTTTGAACCGCGCGAGATTGAGAAAGCTTGCGCCAATGGTGACGACACATGCTCGATTGAAAGCCTGACCATATGAAATAGAATCTCGTTTTCCTGCAGAATGTTGTAAGACGCTCTTTACCATGCTCAAGGCTTGGATGCGCAGACAGGTACCAGCTAGACGCAAGGCGACTCATGCCAGACAGGCCTGATTTCCAGTTTGAGAGCGAGGCCTCGCCGCCGCAGCTTACGCTGTCGGGTGACTGGACGGTGCATACAATCCGCGATGTCTCCCAACGCCTCGCCGCCGTCCAGAAAAGCGATGTGAAAGAGCTGCAGGCAGATTGCACCGATCTTGGGCGTCTGGATACCGCTGGCGCCTTTATTATCGACCGCTTTGCGTGCCGCGCAGGTGCAGGCGAGGTCAAAGCAGTCAATGCGAGCCCGCAGGTCTCTGCGCTGCTTGAACAGGCTGCCTCTCTTCGCCCGGAGGAGCATGAGGAGAAAAGCAAGACAGAATACGGCGTTGTGGACCTGCTTGAACGCACCGGCCGCACAACGATGAGTTTCCTAGAGGAGACCACGGCAACCCTGGCCTTTCTGGGCGAGACCATTGCCTCCATGGCGCATATGGTCACGCGACCCTCAAAGATGCGGTGGACGGCCCTTGTCTCCGTCATGGAAGACTCCGGGCTGGACGCTGTTCCCATCGTGGCCTTCCTCTCATTCTTTGTGGGCATGGTCATCGCTTTTATCGGAGCGACCACGCTGTCGGAGTTCGGCGCCACAATCTTCACCGTGGAACTGGTTGGGTTTGCCGTGCTGCGTGAATTTGGTGTGGTCATCACGGCCATCATTCTCGCAGGCCGCACGAATTCGGCCTTTACGGCCCAGATCGGGGCCATGCGTATGCGTCAGGAGGTGGACGCCCTGGTGACGCTCGGCCTCAACCCGATGGACGTGCTGGTCGTGCCGCGCGCTTTCGCCATGCTGGTGATGACGCCGATCCTGACGCTGATCGCTGCCCTCTTCGGACTTGGCGGCGGCGTCTTTGTCAGCTGGCTGGCCCTCGATATCAATCCGACTGTCTTTATCAACCGGCTGCAGAGCGCTGTGCCGGTAGCGAATTTCTGGGTGGGGATGTCGAAGGCGCCGGTCTTCGGCCTGGTTGTCGCACTGATCGGCTGCCGGCAGGGTCTGCAGGTCGGCGGCAGCGTGCAGTCGCTCGGTCAATCGACCACCAAATCGGTTGTCCAGGCGATTTTCTCGATCATCGTTATCGATGCGATGTTCGCCCTTTTCTATCTGGAGCTCGGAATTTGAGCGGCGAGGAGACAGCCATCAAGGTGCGCGGGCTGACCACAGCCTATGGCGAGCACAAGGTTCATGAGGGCCTCGACCTCGACGTGCGCAAGGGGGAGATTCTCGGCGTGATCGGGCCATCTGGCACGGGCAAATCCGTTCTGCTCCGCGCCATTGTCGGCCTGAAGGCGCCTTCTGAAGGCACGGTCGAGGTCTTCGGTGAGAATGTGACGGATCTTCGGGGCGATGAGCTGCGCAAGGTCCAGAACCTCTGGGGTATCATGTTTCAGGATGGAGCCCTGTTTTCGAACCTCACCGTGCGCGAGAACGTTATGGTCCCGATGCGCGAACATACCGATCTGCCACTCGGCCTGATGCAGCAGCTGGCTGACCAGAAGCTGCGCATGTCCGGCCTTGAGGACAGTGCGGGCCCGAAATTCCCCTCCGACCTTTCTGGCGGCATGCGCAAGCGCGCCGCGCTCGCCCGTGCCCTGGCGCTCGATCCACCTATCCTCTTTCTGGATGAACCGACGGCCGGGCTGGACCCGATCACCGCGGGCGCGTTCGACAGTCTGGTGCGCGAGCTGCAGAGCGCCTTGTCTCTCACCGTGTTTCTCGTCACACATGATGTGGACACGCTGGCGGCCACCTGCGACCGGATCGCGGTGCTCGGCCGCAAGAAAGTGATCGCCACAGGGACGATCGACGAACTGCGCCAGAACGAAGATCCCTGGATACAGGATTATTTCTGCGGCCCACGTGGCCGCGCCGCCCAAGCGGGAAGAAGCTGATGGAAACACGTGCCAACTATGCGCTGATAGGCGCTTTCGTCATATTCGCGGCGCTGGCCGCGCTCGGATTTGTCCTGTGGCTGGGCCAGTCCCAGTTCAACCAGGATTTTGACGTCTATGACGCGGTCTTTGAGGGCCCGGTGAACCTCGAGGAGGGTGCCTCGGTCCGCTATATCGGCATCAAGGTCGGTGAGGTGACATCGATCGGCATCGACCGCAACGATGCTTCCAAGGTGCGCGCGCGCCTGCGCATCGATAGCGAGACACCGGTGAAAACGGATTCCTCCGCATCGATCGAGTTTGCTGGCATCACGGGCGTGACCTACATCCAGATCAATGCGGGCTCTCCGGACGCGGAGTGGCTGAAGCGCGCCTCGCGCGAAGACATCCCCGAGATCAAGACTGAATCCAATCCGCTCAGCGCGCTTGTCTCGAGCGGGACAGAGGTCATGGGGCGGGCGACGCTGGCGCTTGAGCGGATCGATAAAGTACTCAGCGAGGACAATATCAATGCGGTCACAAACAGCGTCCAGAACGTCGAGGCCATCACCGAAGCGTTGAGTGGGAATGGTACGCTTCTGACAGATGTGACCAGCTTGCTGAAAACCGCCGAGGACGCGGCCCGCAGCTTTGATCAGGCGTCGAAAGATGTCGGCCAGCTTGGCCGCGACGCCAGCGCCGAGGTCAAACGCGTCGGCGACGATATCGAAGCCATCACCGACGACCTGAAAGAGGTCACAAGTTCTGCTCAGGCGGCTATTGACCGGATCGAAGGGGCTGTCGATTCCGCAGCAGATGTCATCGAGGGTCCGGGCACGGATGCGGTGAGCGATTTCCGGATCGTGGCCCAGGACCTTCGGGTTCTGATCGCAAGGCTCAACCGGCTGACGCGTGAGATCGAGCAGAACCCTCAAAGCCTGCTTCGCAGCGATCCGCTGCCATATGAAAGGGACGGCGAATGATCACCCTCCGCACTTCCATCACCGGCGCTGTTCTGGCGCTCGGTCTTGCCTCCGCCGGTTGCGTTTCGGTTCTGCCTGAACAGCCAAAGCCCGAGGCCGTCTACCGCCTGCCGGACCCGCAGACCCGTGTGGAGCTGGAAACAAATGTCGTCATCCGGGAGCCGGATGCGCCGCGTCTTCTGGCCGTCCGCAAGATTACGTCTCAGGGGCCGGATGGCGGGTTCAAGGTGTTGCCGGGCGTTGCGTGGGCAGACCGCGCAACCCGCATGTTTCAGGTTACGCTGCTCGACGCTTTCAGCACGAGTGGAAACGGCCTTGCGGTAGACGATGTCACCGGTGTGAGCGGCGCCTATGAGGTCTACTGGCGTGTCTCGCAATTCTCGCTGGACGGCGGTGAAGGTGTTTGCCAGCTGGAGCTGACCCTGCTCGACGGGGGGAGCCGGGAGCCCGTCGCCCAACACACCGTATCAGCGAGTTCGCCAGCGAGCGCCCGCGATGACCTGGCGCGGGCCATAGCCCTTGCCGATGCCGGGCGCCAGTGCGTCGAACGGGCCGCCACCTTTATCGCAGAGCGCGCCGTTGCCTCGGAAAGCGAAGAAATCTCTGACGAGAGCCTCTGAAATACATATTCATCAGAGCTGCCCTCAGGCGACGTCCCGGTCGCGTGAAGGCATATCGCGGCTGACCGGCAGGAAGAAGCTCACCATGGTGCCACGGCCGACCTCGCTGGCGATGGAGAAGCGCCCGCCATGCATTTCCGCAAATGACTTGGTGAGGGCAAGGCCGAGGCCGGTGCCGTCATAATTGCGCTCGCGCGTTTCGTGGACCTGTTCGAAGGGCTGGGCGAGGCGGGGCAGATGCTCCTTGGGAATGCCGACGCCCGTATCCCGGACCGCGACCCGGACGAAGTCATCCTTCTTCTGGACGGCGACCAGGATACGCCCGCCCGGATCGGTGAACTTGATCGCATTGGAGAGCAGGTTCAGCACCATCTGGCGCACGGCGCGGTGGTCTGCGTCCACTTCGGGCAGCGGCTCGTCGGCTTGAAGCGAGAGGGTAATATCCTTGTCCTCGGCCTTGCGGCGGATCATCCGGACGGCGGCATCGACCGGATCGACAAGATCGATCGGTTTGGGGTCGATAGTCATCTTGCCGGCTTCGATCTTCGCGATGTCGAGGATGTCATTGATCATGTCGAGCAGGTGCTGGCCGGAAGTCAGGATATCGCGCGCATACTCATTATAGCGCATGTCACCGAGCGGTCCGTACATCTCGTTGACCAGGATTTCGGAAAAGCCGTTGATGGCGTTGAGCGGGGTGCGCAGCTCGTGGCTCATATTGGCGAGGAAGGCGCTCTTGGAATTGGCGGACCGCTCGGCCTTGGCCTTCTCTTCATTGTATTTGCGGGCAAGCTCCACATTGTGGCCTTCAGAGCGGGCGAGCTCCTGTACGGCGGCGCGAAGCTTCTTTCTCTGCTGGGTCAGTTCTTCTTCGCTCTTCACGTCCTGTGTGACGTCCAGACCAAAGGTGGTCAGCCCCCCGGCGGGCGAGCGACGCTCCACAATCTTGTACCAGTCGCCCGAGCGCAGCCCCACCACGGTGACATTGGCGTCGTCTGGCGTGGTCCGCTCACTGATGACATTGGCGCTTCTGGCCAGCATGACGGTTTCATAGGCCACCCCGGCCCTGACCACGTCTTCCAGCGCGAATATCCGGGTAAACGCCTGATTCCAGAAGATGAGCCGATGCTTGTTGTCCCAGAGGGCAAAGGGGCTCGGGAAGTGCTCGATGGCTGTCTTGAGGCGCGTTTCCGATGATTTCTGGCGCTCGCGCTGGCGCATGGCGTCAGTAATGTCGAAGACAACGCCGCTGATGTCGCCCGGCTGATCCTTGCCGGGTTCATTGGCGCTGCCGCGAAGTTCGATCCAGGTCTCCCCGCGTGACATGGCGGTGGCCACGGGCATGGTAAAGGTCTGGCCGGGGCGGGTCTCTTCGAGGGCGTGCCGCAGCTGGTTGCGATGATCCTGAAAGATCTGGGCAAAGAGTTCGGATGTGGTGAGCTCACCGCTGAATTGCAGGCCGAAAAGGCGCGCGGCATCCTCGTTGATCCATGCCTCGCTGGATGCAAGCGAAATGCGCCAGGCGCCAATGCGGCCATTGATATTGGCTTTTTCGACGAGGGTGTGGGCCGCTGGCTGGACCGGCCCTGCGGCCGGAGATGGCGGTGGATCTGCCGGTCGGGTGCTGAGACTGCTGTAGAGACCGAAAACGCCAAAGGCCGGTGCGGCAAGAAGGGTCAGGTAAAGTAGAAGGTGGATCGCATTGTCGACCGTCACAAGCGGACTTGAGCGATTGAGGCACAGCGAGAAGGCGGCGCCTTCTACTGGCGCACATGCGGTCAGTGACCGCTGAAGCAGCCCGGAATAGTGAAACCCTGTGCCTTGGCTGAGAATGGTGTGGGTCGGCGCGAGGACAGACTGGCCGCCAATCGAGAGGTTACGTTCGCCATCCAGAATAACGCGTTGCACCGGGTTTGCACCCAGCACCCACTTGCCGGCGCCCACGCGCGAAATGATGCCCGTCTCTGCATCGAGCGGGTGGACGAGCATGATGTCATTGTCTGGCGCCAAATGCAGCCGGGTGCCCGCCTCGATCATGCCGTCTGCCATCTCGGCAAGCTCGCGCTGTAGCGGATCATTCGACGTCCGGGCGGACTGAAGGGAGACCAGATGATCGACGCCGATCTCTTCTGCGTCGATGCGCGAGAGAGGGCGGCCGGTCTCCAGGAACGTATCCAGCGCCCTCGTCGCCGCATCGGCGGAGGCGTTCAGCATCTGGCCTGTGAGCAGGGCGTCGCGCTGGGCGAGCTGCATGGCATCACGGTCCTTCGAGGTCTGGCCGAGCCAGCCAACAAGAACGACACAGGCGGCCAGGATGCAGAAGGTTACGATGAGCACAGGCGCAACCATCCGGTTCGCGCCGGAGGCTCGCGACGGGGGCTTGCCCCGTTCAACCTTCGTGTTGCCTGCCGCCAAATCCCGGCCCTTCATTCACGTCCCGCAAAACCAGTAACACCTTGGTCAGAAAAGCTTTGCGTTCGCGTTAATGAAGGGCGCGGGGCTGTTAATCGATGGCGCGCGAGAGAATATCTGCGGCGTTTTCCGACAAACCTTCGGCCTGGAGTGCTTTCAGCGTCTTCTCCGCGCTCGCCTTGGCGGCCGGCTCAAGCTTGCGCCATTGCTCGAAACTGGTGAGCAGGCGCGCGGCGAGGGCCGGATTGCGCTTGTCGGTCTCGAGCACGATGTCCCCGATCACCTTATGACCTTCGCCATCCTTGGCGTGGAAGGCGGCAAGATTGGTCATCGAGAAGGCGGCTGCGACAGAGCGCACCCGGTTCGGGTTGGACAGGTCGAAGTCTGGGTGCTGCGACAGACGCCGGGCATCCTCTGCGGTGCCCTGTCCGGCCTGGACGGCGAACCATTTGTCGATGACCAGCGGATTGTCTTTCCAGCGCTCATAGAAGGTCTCAATGGCCTCGTCGCGCTCAGCCCCCTTGAAGGGGACGAGCGTACGCAGGCAGGCGAGGCTCTCGGTCATGTTCGGCGCCGCATCGAAGAGCGCTTTCAGACGCTTGGCAGCATCGCCCGTGTCCAGCGCGCCGGTAAGGCCGATCATGGCGGAGCGGAGCGCCCGGATGCCAGCCTGTTCGGCGTTCGGTTCGAACGGGGCAGGGGACGGCTCTGCCAGGATGCGCTCGGCATCCGGCTTGAGGTTCTCACCAAGCGCCTTGCGCAGACGCTTGCGCGCTTCATTCAGGCCCGCCGGATCAACCGGCTCGCGGTGCTGGAAGAGCTCACCGATGTCGGGCAGAGCTGTCAGCAGGGCGGCGAAGGCCGGATCGGATTCATTGGCCCGCACCGCGTCGCCGAGTGCGGCGACGAGTGCTTCGTCTGGCGGAGATTGCGGCTCATCCAGCAGACGGAAGATTTCGCTGCGCGTCAGTGTCTGGAAATTGTCCCAGATGTTGAAGGGATCGGTCTCGCTCGCGGCAAGCTCCAGCAATTGGGCATTGGTCAGGTCGCGGTCGATACGGACCGGCGCGCTGAACTGGCGGTTGATCGAGAGGAGGGGTTTGCTGGCGCCTTTGCCCAGCTTGATCTCTGCCGTCTTATCTTCGTCATTGAGGACGATGACGGTCTCACCATTCTCCCATCCTTCGGCTGAGGCGTGACCGCCCTTGCCATCCAGCAGCGCTACACGAAGGGGAATGGGCACAGGCTGCTTGTCGGGTTGGCCCGGCGTGGCCGGTGTCGACTGGCGCAGCTTCAATGTCAGGGTCGAGGTGTCGGCGTTCCAGTCTTCCTCCACGCGGACGGAGGGCGTGCCGGCCTGGGCGTACCAGCGGCGGAACTGGCTGAGGTCCTTGCCCGACGCCTTCTCGAAACAGCCGTAAAAATCCTCGATTGTCGAAGCCGTGCCATCATACTCATCGAAGTAAATCTGCATGCCCTTGTTGAAATCATCGATCCCTATAAGGACAGTCAGCGCACGGATTAATTCTGAGCCCTTCTCATAGACCGTTGCTGTATACAGATTGTCGATAGATGCATATTTGTCCGGACGCACTGGATGGGCAAGCGGGCCGGCATCCTCGGCGAACTGGCGCGCGCGCAGGCGCATGACATCCTTGATGCGCTGGACAGGGCGCGAGCGCAGGTCGGAAGAGAATTCCTGATCGCGGAACACCGTCAGACCTTCCTTCAGGCAGAGCTGGAACCAGTCGCGGCAGGTGATCCGGTTGCCGGTCCAGTTGTGGAAATACTCGTGCCCCACAATGCTCTCGATCGCTTCAAAATCGGCGTCGGTCGCGCTGTCCTGGCTGGCCAGAACGTAAGCGGAATTGAAGATGTTGAGACCCTTATTCTCCATGGCGCCGAAATTGAAGTCGCGCACGGCCACGATGTTGAAGACGCCGAGGTCGTAGGCGCGTCCGAAGCGCTCCTCATCCCATTTCATGGAGGCCTTGAGACTTTCCATGGCCCATTCGGCGCGCGCCGCCTGTCCCTTGTCGACATAGACCCCGAGATCGACATGGTCGCCATTCATCGTGGTGAAGGTGTCGCGCCAGACATCATAGTCTCCGGCACAGAGCGCAAACAGGTAAGAGGGTTTGGGGTGTGGATCGTCCCACTCTGCATAATGGCGCCCGTCTGAATGGTCGCCGCTCTCGCCCGGTGTGCCATTCGACAGAAGGATCGGATATTTGGACTTGTCCGCATCCATACGGACATGAAAGCGGCTCATGACATCCGGACGATCAGGCCAGTAGGTGATGTGGCGGAAGCCCGTCGCTTCACACTGGCTGCAGAAGCGTCCGCCAGAGATGTAGAGGCCCGACAGGGCGGTGTTGCTGGACGGATCAATCGTGACGTCCGTTTCCAGGGTAAACTGGTCGGGAACATTGCTGATCGTCAGCTTCTCGTCATCCCGGCTATAGTCGCCCGGGCCGAGCGATTTTCCGTCGAGGCTGATCGCATTGAGTTTGAGCTTCACACCGTCGAGAACGAACGATCCCTCCCCGGTGCGGCGCACCTTCATCCTGGCCTTCACCCGCGTCGCCTTGGGATCCAGTGAGAAATCGAGCGAAACCTCATCGATCTCGAACGGGTAGGGGGTATAATCTTCGAGCTTGATCGAAACCGGTGTATCTGTGCGCAGCATTGGTTTTCCTATCTGTCGTTCTTGACCAACAGATAGGGTGGCTGGCCCCGGCCCTCAATCGCCGGTCCTTCCACGGGCTGAGTTTATTCAGCCACCTTTGCTGGGCGTGCCGGCCACATCATAGACATGGCGCAGGACCTGCCGGGCGGGTTGAAGAATGGACTTTATCTCGTCAGACACTTCACCGGGGTGGCGGGCAGCATATTCTGCCATCCTGCGGACCATGAGCAGAAGTTGCGGTGCGTTCGCGATCAGTCTTGCCTGATACTCTATCCTGTTCGGGTCGCGATCATATTCCGCGCCCGGCACGCGCCAGCCGCCCCAGTCATTCTCGTCGGTGATGACGACAGGAAAGGTGCCGGGGTGGGGGTGGCTGGCGACCTCGTCGCTATCCTGCCAGCGATTCTTTGCGCGCTGGACACGCCAATGCTCGGCGGTCGGGTCTTCTTCCATGCGCGCGCGCCCGCGCACGGTGTCTTCGGACGAGAGCTCCGTGGGCGCAAATTCACGGCCGAGCCCCACATCATAGGTGACGCGCAGGGGCTCTTCGACATCCTTCACCCAGTGGGGGATGACCTTTTCGACAATTGCCCACGTGCCCACCGGTTTGACGAAAACCCGCTGGGACTTGTGGAAGAGTGCCTTTGCCATGTCGCCGTCTCCTGATCTTCTGCGGAGTGTGTCACAACGGGTTTTAGCGAGGGTAAATACGCCGGACCGAATTTGCGTCTTCGGGACTTGCGCAGGCCTTACCTTGCGAGACGGCTTCACGGGGGCGGAGGCCGCGTTATTGTCCAGCGATAATTACAGGATTTAGGGAGACGGAGCGGCATGAACTTCGACTTTTCGGAAGACCAGAAATTCCTGGCAGGTGAAGCAAGGAAATTTCTGAACGCGCAGTGCACGACCGCACATGTGCGCGAGGTGCTCGATGACGAAAGCAAGACCCATCATGAGGGCGTCTGGCAGAAGGTTCTCGAGATGGGCTGGATCGGGGCCGCGATCCCTGAAGAGTATGGCGGGCTGGGGCTCGGCATGCTGGAACTCTGCGTGATAGCAGAGGAGATGGGCCGCGCGCTGGCGCCGGTGCCGTTTTCTTCCACCACCTATTTCTTCGCCGAAGCCCTGAAGCTCGCCGGCTCGGAGGACCAGAAGAAGGACCTTCTCGAGAAAGTCGTGAGCGGTGAAGTCGTCGGCTGCTATGCGGCCAGTGAAGGGCCGGGCAATCCAGATCCCTCGAAGCTGAAAACCACCTTCGATGGCTCCAAACTGACTGGCACCAAGGTCCCTGTCACCGATGGCGATATCGCCACCCATGCTGTGGTTCTGGCCAAGGAAGGCTCCGGTGCGAGCCTCGTTCTGGTCGACCTCACCGGCGAGGGTGTGTCGCGCAAGACGGTCAGCACGCTTGAGCCGACGCGCAGCCATGCAGAAATCACTTTCGATGGCGCGCCTGCCGCCCGTCTCGGCAATGCCGGCGAAGGCGCGGACATGAATGATGCAATCCTTAACCGGGCCGCTGTCCTGCTCGCTTTCGAACAGCTTGGCGGTGCCGACCGCTGCCTCGAAATGGCAACGGAATTTGCCAAGGACCGGTACGCTTTCGGCCGCCCGATCGGGGGGAATCAGGCGATCAAGCACAAGCTGGCCGACATGTATGTGAAGAATCAGGTCGCGCGCTCGAACTGCTATTACGGCGCCTGGGCGCTTTCCACCGATGCGGCAGAGCTGCCGGAAGCCGCTGCCGCCGCACGCCTCGCGGCCAGTGAGGCCTACTGGTTCGCGTCGAAGGAGAATATCCAGACACATGGCGGCATGGGCTTTACCTGGGAAGTGGACTGCCACCTCTTCTACCGCCGGGCCAAATTGCTGGCCGTGCAGGCCGGAGCCCCGAAGGTCTGGAAAGAGAAACTCGTCAGCGCGCTTGAGCGCAAGAACGCCGCCTGACACCCCGGCGCCGGCCCTCGTGCCGGCGCCCTCTGGCGGGGTTGAAGCGACTGCGCTGGATGTTAGGAATTGACCTTTGTTAGCTCAAAGGAGGATCGATCCATGGCATCTTTGAAGAGAACGGCTTTTGCGGCATGTGTTTCGCTCGGTATGCTCACGGCGCCTGCGCTCGCTCAGGATTCAATGAGCGAAGATGAGTGCATGACGCTTGTCCTGGCGATGTCAAAGCTGGAACTGGCGATGGTCGGCAAGGCAGGCATGACGCCTGCTGAGGCGCGCTCTGGCCTCGAAGCGCTTCAGCCCGATCTGCCCGGGGACGTCTCCGCCACGATAAATGAGCTGAAGGATGTTTCGAAGTCAGCAGAAGGCATCAAGGTGGGCGATCCGAGCCATCCCATGGCGACAGGGACCTTTCAGGAAGCCAGCCGAAGCTACCGGCAAACGCTGAAGCCGTACTGCCCCAGCTTTGAGCTCGATTACTAGGCGCCCAAGGCGCCAGCGTCGGAGTTTTGTCTTGTCTTGACCCGACGCCACGGCTGGGCAGGCGAGTTCGTCAGCGTATATTGTATCGTCAGAAGCATCGTCATTTGCCGCAGGAGGACACGCTATGGACTTCAACGACACCAAGGAAGAAGCAGAGTTCCGCGCAGAGGCGCGCAGCTTCCTCGAGAAACACCTCAAACCCAAGGACGCCAATTCACCGCGCCGTCCGACGGGGGAGGACTTCCTGAAGCGTGCCAAGGAGTGGCAGAAAACCAAGGCTGAAGGCGGCTTTGCACAGATCACCTGGCCCAAGGAATGGGGCGGGCGTGGTGGCACAACCATGCAGCAGGTCATCTGGAATCAGGAAGAGGGCAAGTTCGACGCGCCGACCGGCCCGTTCACAATTGGCCTCGGCATGTGTGTGCCGACCGTCATCGCCTTCGGCTCCGACGAGCACAAGAAACGCTATGTCGAGAAGGCCCTTCGCGGGGAGGAGATCTGGTGCCAGCTCTTCTCCGAACCGGCGGCCGGCTCTGACGTTGCAGGTGTGAAAACCCGTGCGATCAAGGATGGTGACGAGTGGGTGATCAATGGCCAGAAGGTCTGGACCACCGGCGCGCACTTCTCCGACTACGGTATCGTCCTGACCCGTACAGACCCCAAGGCGCCCAAGCATAAGGGCCTCACCATGTTCATCGTGGACATGCATCAGAAGGGTGTTGAGGCCAAGCCCATCCACCAGGCATCGGGCGGGCGCGAATTCAATGAGGTCTATTTCACCGATGTGCGCATTCCGGACTCCGACCGCCTCGGCGAGGTCGGCGATGGCTGGAAGGTTGCGCTGGTTACGCTGATGAATGAGCGTCTGGCTGTCGGTGGCTCGCCGGGCCCGGACTGGAAGGAGATCATGGACTATGCCCGTGGGACGGGGTCGCTCACCGATCAGGCCTTCCGCGAGAAACTGGCAGACTGGTATGTGGCCGCTCAGGGCTACAGCCTGACCAAGTTCCGCACCCAGACGGCGCTGTCGCGCGGCGACACGCCCGGGCCGGAAAACTCCATCGGCAAGATCATCACGGCAAACCAGCTGCAGGATATCTGTAACTCGGCCATCGAGATGCAGGACCATTACGGCATCATGAATGATAGTGACACGATGCCGGCCAATGCCCTGTTCCAGCAGAGCTTCATGTGGGCGCCGGGCCTGCGGATTGCTGGCGGGACCGATGAAATCCTGAAGAACATCATCGCCGAACGCGTGCTAGGCCTTCCCCAGGATGTGCGTGTCGACAAGAAAGTGCCCTTTGAGGAACTCAAACAGGGCTGATCCGCTATCCTTGTGCTGCGGGGCGCAGGTGGTAAGCCTGCGCCCCGTATGCGTTTACGAGGAGAGCATCCATGAAACGATTTCTGACGGTTACCGGGGCGGTGGTTGCGCTGGCCTTTCCGGCCGCACTCGCCCAGTCACCAGCCCCCGCACAACAGACGGCTCCGCCGCCAGCGCAGGGTGAGGCAGCTCCGGCCCAGCCTCAGCAGCGCGCGATCCATCCAATGCTGGCGGCGCTGCAGGGCATGCAGGTCGCCGTGCTTCAGAACAGTGAAGGCGGCGTCGCCTCGGTGCAATCCCAGTCTGGAACGCAGGCCATCGTTGTCTTCATGACGCCGGCTGCCGCCGAAGCCGAGCTGCAGAGCGTCGAGGATGAGGACATGCAGGTCGGGATTGTCGATCTTGCCAGTATCCTTGCCGGCTGGGACGGCGCGGTCATCTTCCGCAGCTCGCCGCAGGAAATCCAGAAGGCCGAGATGCTCGACCCGGAAACAGAAGACTTCATGGCGCCGGTCTTTCTTGTCATGAGCGGCGAGATGGAAGCCCAGCTTCAGACGGAAAACGGCCGCATCACGCCGATCCTTACCGGTTATGCCAATGCGGAGCAGCTGGCCGCCAATCTCGGCAACAGCGATGCGGCGAGCGACGAGATCAAGATCGTCCCGATTGAGCTTGCAACCCTGCTTCAGGCGATCAAGGAGTACGGACAGGATGCGGGCTACCGCTTCTTCAGCCATCCAGAGACGGTCGCCGCCATCCAGGCCAGCCGCCAGGCCGCGCCGCAGGACGGTACGCCGGCGCCTCAGCAGTAAACCGAAACTCCAGTGACCAGGTTTAAGGCCGGCGTTCCCCACAGCGCCGGCCTCTCTTGTGTCATGGACCCGCAATTGCCCCGACGCCATGATTGCAGCGTTCCGTCAGCGGTGAGACAGTCTGCCTGCTGCGGGTTTTCGGCGTTTGGCGCTGCTCGGGCCCGCCCCTCGAACTGAAAGGACCGGACATGGCCAGATTCAAGATGGTTGAAACCAATGGCATCAAGCTTCGCGTAGCGCTTGAAGGCCCTGAGGATGGACCCCTCGTCCTCTTCGTCCACGGCTTTCCTGAAAGCTGGTATTCTTGGCGTCATCAGCTGAGAGCGCTGGCCGGGGCAGGCTACCGGGCCGCTGCGGTAGACGTGCGCGGCTATGGCGGATCGGACAAGCCGCACGCCGTCGAGGCCTATGACATGGAGACGATCACCGCAGACATAGCCGGTGTCGCCGCAGCGCTTCAGCCCGGCGCGCCATGTGTCGTTGTGGGTCATGACTGGGGCGCACCCATCGCCTGGAACTCAGCGCTTGTTCACCCGGATCAGTTCAGGGCCGTGGCGGGGCTTTCGGTGCCGTATATGCCGCCGGGCGACAAGCCGGCCATCCAGAGTTTTCGCGACTTTTTCACCGCGCGCGGCATGTTCTTCTATCAGGTCTATTTCCAGGATCAGGGACCGCCGGAAGAGGAACTTGAAGCGGACCCCGCCGCGAGCATCCGTCGCTTCTACTATGCTATTTCAGGGGATGCGCCGGAAGGAACGTGGCCGAAGCACAAGAAGCATGGCGACACGCTGCTTCACCGCCTGCCTGAACCGGATATGCCGCTGCCCTGGCTGAGCGAGGAAGACGTTGCCTATTACGCCTCCGAGTTCCGGGCATCCGGTTTTCGTGGGCCGCTCAACCGCTACCGTAATCATGAGCGCGATCACGCCTTCCTGACGTCGCTTGAGGATCACAGGATCCATCAGCCGAGCCTGTTTATCGGCGGCACGCGAGACCTTGTCCTCGCCATGTTCCGCGGCGATCCGGTAGAGGCCATGAAGCCATGGCTGCCCGGCCTCAAATCAGCGCATTTGCTGGAGGGCTGCGGTCACTGGACCCAGCAGGAGCGTCCAGATGAAGTGAACACGATCCTGCTGGGCTGGCTGAACTCACTCTGAGTCGGTTTCAGACGTGGTGTCCGCGGCCTCTTCAGCCTCGGTCTCCATTTCAGTTTCAGTGGCGGCGTTCGTTGCGCTGGCCTGGTTGAACAGGGACATCGCCGCTGCCGTCATGGCGCTGACGCCTGTCTCGATGGTCGGCGGCGCATCCGGCGCAAAGAACGGTGAGTGCAGGGAGGGCAGGGCATCTCCGCCCTCCTGTGCGGCCTGATAGGTCTCCGGCGCCACGGCGCCGAGCCAGAAGATGAGGCCTGGCACATCCTCTTCAGTACGACCGAACTGGGAGAAGTCTTCGCCGCCCATGACGGCTTTCACTTCGGTGACATTATCCTGGCCGATTGCGGAGCTGACCGCGGCCATCGCCATCTCTGTCAGTTCCGGATCGTTATAGGTCGAGGGCGTATAATCGGAATCGATGGAGATTTCCGGTTCCGGTGCGCCAAACGCCTCAGCCTGCGCCTTGGCGATGCGCTGGATGCCGTCGAGCAGAAGCTGGCGGGTCGCATCGTCATAGGACCGGACCGTCAGCAGGAGTTCGGCGGCGTCTGAAATGATGTTGTGCTTGGCGCCGGCCGTGAAGGAGCCAACCGTCACGACGGCAGGGGTTTGCGGGTCGACATTGCGTGAGACAAGCGTCTGCAACGCCATCACGATGGCGGAACCGACGACGATCGGGTCCTTGGTCGTATGCGGATAGGCGCCGTGGCCGCCCACGCCCTTCACCAGAATATCCACGCTGTCGACATTGGCGAGCGCATAGCCTGAAGAATAGGCAATCGTTCCGGCGGGCGCGCTGGCGTTCACATGAAGGGCGAGATTGTAGTCCGGCAGCGGAAACTGCGAATAAAGGCCACCCTCGATCATGGCCTTGGCGCCAAGACCGATCTCCTCGGCAGGCTGGGCCAGCATGATGAGCGTGCCGGACCAGTCATCCTTGTTCGCCATGAGCTCCCGCGCGGTGCCAACCCAGCTGGTCATGTGGATGTCGTGGCCGCAGGCATGCATGACCGGGCTCTCAACCCCCGTCCAGGTGGTGCTTGTGACCTGCGAAGCATAGTCTAGACCGGTCTGCTCCGGTACGGGCAGGGCGTCCATGTCGGCGCGGATCAGCACGGTCGGACCCTCGCCATTCTCGTAGACGCCGACGACGCCATAGCCGCCGACGCCGTCGCGCACTGTGCCTTCGTCGCGTTTCGACTTCTCGCGGATCCAATCGTCGCCAAGGCCGGTCGTGACCTTGAAGCCAAGCTCCTCAAGCTCTTCAGCAAGAATGGAAGAGGAGGTGGATTCCTTGAAGGAGAGTTCCGGATGCGCGTGAAGCCAGGTGTAGAGGTCGACCAGCTCTGTGCCCGGCGCAGGCACCGACGATTGTTGCGAGAGGGCCGGGGTTACCGGCATCAGGGCGATTGCGGCGGCGCAGGCTGCAAGGCGGCTGGAAAACTTCATGGGGCAAATCTCTCCGGTTGAACGTGCGAGGTATGTCTTACCCTAACACGTTAAGTCGGCCCCGCCAGAGAGACTTCGCCCGGATTCTTTATCAGGATGCGTCCGGATCGCCGCCAAACCGCTTCGTCCATTCAGCGACCTGTTCGTCCTCGATCTTGCGGAAGAGGACATCCGGCGGGCTGATTTCATGGCCTTGCGGCAGCGCGTTGAGCAGGGCGGGAATGTCGCCAAGTGCATCAGCGGCGAGGGTACGCCTGTCTTCCGGTACGCCGAGCGCATCGAGGATCATCGCGGCCGCTTCGGGGATGATGGGCTGGGCAATGATGCCGAAAAGGGCGGCGAGATTGAGGCCCGCGCGCACGCCAATCGCTGCGGCGTCCACATCGCTCTTATACTTCACCCAGGGTTCTGCCTTGGTCAGGTATTCGTTGCCGGCCGCCCAGATGGCGCGCGTTTCGGCCGCCGCTTTGCGGAAATCCATATTCTCATAATGCTCGACCAGCGCCGGAAGGCGTGTCTCAAGCTCGGCGATCATCCAGCTTTCGGCGTCGCCCGGCGTGCCGCCTTCCGGGACCCTGCCGTCGAATTTGGACGCGCAGTATTTGGTGATCCGGTTGACGAAATTGCCCAGCACATTGGCAAGATCGGAATTGATGGCGGACTGGAAGCCTTCCCATGTGAATGCCGCGTCTGAGCCTTCCGGCGCATTCGCCGTCAGATACCAGCGCCAATAGTCGGCCGGCAGCAGGTCCAGCGCCTGGTCCATGAAGACGCCGCGCTTGTTGGAAGTGGAGAACTTGCCGCCATACCAGGTGACCCAGTTGAAGGCCTTCAGCCGGTCGACCAGCTTCCACGGCTCCTGCGACCCGAGAATCGTGACCGGGAAACCAACCGTGTGGAAGGCGACATTGTCCTTGCCCATGAACTGGACATAGTCGACGCCATCGGCGCCTTCGTCCGTGCGCCACCATGACCGCCAGGCATTCGGCTCGCCATTGGCTTCGGCCCATTCCTGCGTCGCCCCGATATACTCAATCGGCGCGTCGAACCAGACATAGAAGACCTTGGTCTCAAATCCTTCCCGGATGGAGCCATTCGGATTGGTCACCGGCACGCCCCAGGAAAGGTCGCGCGTGATCGCGCGGTCGCGAAGGCCTTCGTCCAGCCATTTCAGGGCAATGGACCGGGCAAGCGGCGGCCAGTCGGTAGCCTGCTCGATCCAGTCGCGAATCCGGTCCTGCATCTGCGACTGGAGCAGGAAGAGGTGGCGCGTCTCACGGATCTCGACATTCTTCGAGCCGGAGACGGCCGAATAGGGATCGATCAGGTCGACGGGGTCCAGCAGACGCCCGCAATTGTCGCACTGATCGCCGCGTGCCTTTTCGAACTCGCAATGCGGACAGGTGCCTTCGACATAGCGGTCGGGCAGGAAACGCCCGTCATCGATGGAATAGACCTGACGCATCGACCTTTCCTCGATCAGCCCATTGGCTTCGAGGACGTGGGCAAAATGCTGGGTGAGGGCGGCGTTCTGGGGGCTGCAGGAGCGGCCGAAATGATCATAGGAGAGCAGGAAGTCCTCGCCCGCCTTTTTCTGGATTGCGTGCTGCTCATCGACATATTGGCGCACGGGCACGTCTGCGGCCTGCGCGGCAAGTTCGGCAGGTGTGCCATGCTCGTCGGTGGCGCAGATATAGAGGACATCATGGCCGCGCAGGCGCTGGAACCGGGCATAGACATCGGCCGGCAGCATGGAGCCTGCGAGATTGCCGAGATGCTTGACGCCGTTGATATAGGGCAGGGCCGAGGTGACCAGAATGCGGCGCGGGGCTGACTTCGTCATGATACCTTCCGTCGAAGTGATTTGGGCGCGTCGTGCACGCGCCGGGTCTTGCGGCAACTCATAGGCGCGGCAGCATTAAATTGAAACGGCAGAGCAGCCAAACACTGCCGTTTCTTGGCGAGCGGGCTGGTTCGCCGCGCCAGGGCCAGGCGGGGCGCTGCGATGAGATTGCAAAGGAATCTTGCCCCTCGCCGCGGCACCGCGTAAAGGGCGGAGCAGGCGCCGGTATAGCTCAGCTGGTAGAGCACCTGATTTGTAATCAGGGGGTCGGGGGTTCAAGTCCCTCTGCCGGCACCACCGTCACCATTGGGAATTGTGGCGGAGGGTGCTTTTTCATTCTCACACGCCATTCTCACATCTGTTCTTTCGTTTCACCGGCCTTGCGGAGGCGCGGCGCTGGGCTGGGCACAAAACGCGGCCTGATGCATTCCTTCATCTGCAGTGCGTGTTGCGAAACCGTCATATGGGGCAACTAGAGAGCGCACACATTGCGGGTCTGGAAGAGGGAGCCCTTAAAATGAAGCGCACCGGAATTTTTGTCAGCCTCCTCGTGCTTGCAGCCTGCGGCGCGAAAGTGCCCGAGATCGACACGCCGACCCCGGTCCTGCCGGATGCCGAGGCGCCCACAGTTTTCACGCGCGCTTTTGGTCTTACCGAATCCCCCGATGGCAATATCCGCGTCTTTGCGAAGGAAGCGCGCGACAAGACGCACCTCTATGAAATGCGCAAACACGCCGACGGCACCTGGTCAGAGCCTGCCCAGCTGGAGTTTCCCGCCCGCATCAAGCTGACCACACCCTCCTTCAGCTTTGCAGATGGCATGCTCTATTATTCCTCTGATCAGGACATACTGGAGCGCGGCCAGCGCGACGCCAATATCTGGCGCGTTGCGCCGACGGAAGACGGCTGGGGTGAGCCCGAACCTCTGCCGGCCTCGATCAATACGGGGGCAGACCAGCTTAATCCGGCCATGGATGAACAGGGCCGTCTCTATTTCACCGATAATGGCTATGACAGCGAGGGCGGTCACGATATCTTTGAGGCTGCGCGCGAGGGTGAGGACGGGGCCTGGGAAATCTCCCCCATGCCGGAGGGCTTCAACAGCTTCCGCGCCGAGGCACATCTTGCTGTCACGCCGGACGGCAATCGTCTCTTTTTCTACAGCCACCGTCAGCCCAAGCTCGGCAGTGTCGATATCTGGACGGCTGAGCGCGGCGCCGATGGCACCTGGCAGGCGCCGCAAAATCTTGGCGAGCCGGTGAACACATCAGGTATCGATTTTGGCGCTGGACTGTCCGGGGACGGATCGATCCTCTTCTTCTCGCGCGACGGCGAACTGATGATGATCTCGCTCGATGCGGCTCTGGCGGGTGTCGGAACCTTGGGCGGCGAGGACGCCGGCCAGAGCGCATCCGATTGATTCCTGTCAGCGCAATTGCCGCGTAATGGGGATCCAAAGGTGTGAAAAAAGGACGAGGGCCGTGATGGCGGCTTCGTTTTCCACGTGTTCCAGAATGGATTGCGCGCAGCTGATCAGATTGTGCTGCTGATTTCCAGTCCGCATGAGGACGGTTTATCTTTATTAAAATCTGTTAACTGCTGAATACTTCATTCAATAAAGTGTATAATTAACAGATCACGATTATTTTCTTTGATTTAAACAATGACACAAATGTGACAGTAAATGTGAAGCTTTTATGATGTCGCAATACTGTCGTTGAGCTATGTCATAGCGCCCCCTGAGTGAGGGAATCGGCGCGGCCGCTCCCGCTCCATGTGATGGATCTCAGTAACCCTGAAGGGGGCTTCTTATGAATAAGGCGACCACATTGCGTCTTGCGTTTACGACAAGTGTGCTGGCACTTGCCGTGGCAGCGTGTTCCGACACCGATATTTCTTCACCGGGCGCACCCGTTCCGCCGCCTCCGCCGCCGCCAACCGCTCCGCCGCCGCCTCCGCCCCCAGCCGCGTCGACGATCCAGCTCGTCCCGACCGCCGGTTGTCCGGCAAGCACCACGCAGATCACACTGGAAGCGATCGCGTCTGAAGGCTTCTCGAGCGTAGATGTCTGCGCCATCGGCGACGCCGCCGGCACAGAGACCACGATTACATCTGACGTTACCATCCCTGCGGGTGTGACTGTCGCCATTCGCGGCGCGGTCTTCATCGGTGAAGATGGTGGCACCCCTGCAACGCTGACCCTGAATGAGGGCGCACGCCTCTTCGGTGCCGCTGCGACGGGTACGGGCGATGGCTCGGACGACTATGTCGTCATCACGCGTGGCTCCGACATCGTCGTTAATGGCACCGAGACGGCGCCGGTCCGTATGACCGCCCGCGCGGCCCTCAATGACGAGGAAGTTGGCTCCAGCCTGATCGAGGAAGGCACCAACGCCCAGTGGGGCGGCCTGATCATCAACGGTTTCGCTCCGATCAACGCCTGTATTGAAGCAACGGCCGCCGGCGGCTCTGCTGACTGTGAAAAGTCTGGCGAGGGCAGCTCCGGTCTCTTCGGCGGCGCTGACGCAGCCGACGACTCCGGGTCCATCGATTACCTGACCGTTGAATATGCCGGCGCACGCCTCACCAATGAAGACGAGCTGAACGGCATCGCCTTCCAGGGTGTCGGCAGCGGGACCAGCGTTTCCCACGTTCAGGTCCATAACAATCTCGATGACGGCATCGAATGGTTCGGCGGTACGGTTAGCGCTCGCTATGTGGTCATCACCGGCGCGGGCGACGACTCGCTCGACTGGACTGATGGCTGGCAGGGCAACCTGCAATACGCCGTCGTCTATTCCGACGTTCCGTCCTCTGGCGACCCGCGCGGCATCGAAGCCGACAACCGCGATGGCGACAATGACAAGACGCCGTTCTCCGCGCCGAATGTTGCAAACTTCACCCTTATCGGATCGCAAGGCAATCAGGGAGGTATCGTGCTTCGCCGCGGCACCCGTGGCACGGTCGTCAACGGCATCGTTTCCGGCGGTTACACGCCGGGTCTCGATATCGACAGCGACCAGACCTACACCAACCTCGCCGACGGCACGCTGAAAGTGGCATCGCTCTTCATCGACGCAGCAAAGACGCTGGCCGACGATGCGGACGACACAGCCAACAACCTTTCCACCTATGCGGCCAACAACAATATCGTTGGCGGTGAGAACTCGCTACGCGAGCGTTTCTTCCCGGGCACGCAGGAGCTGGCTGTGCCTGTCTCCAACGACCTGGATGCAAACCCGTTCTTCGACGACGTCTCCTATATCGGCGCATTCTCGGGCACCGAAACGCGGGCCAGCAACTGGGCGAGCTTCGCGCAGACCGGTACGCTCTTCGCTCCGATTGGCTGCCCGACCGGTACGACGGAGAATGGCACGCTGGACGGCAAGCGTCTCTGCCAGATCCCGGGCGGTAACCTCACCTCGAACCTCACCCTGTCGAACGGCGATGAGCTTATTTATGAGCTGAACGGCGTCGTCGGTGTCGGTGTCGACCTCGGTCCTGATCCGGCCGCGCCTGTGCCGGGCGGTATCTCCGCGACCCTTACCATCGAGCCGGGCGTCACTGTCGTCGGTGCGGATGAGGACGCCTATCTCATCGTTCGCCGCGGCTCGCGCCTTGTAACCAACGGCACGGCGACGGCGCCGGTCGTCTTCACGGCAAAGAGCGCTATTTCGGACCCAAGCTCGATCACCAACGCCACCAAGGGTATCTGGGGCGGTCTCGTGATCAATGGCCGCGCGCCGATCAATGCCTGTATCGAGGCGAGCGCAACGGGCGGCACCGTTGATTGTGAAAAGTCTGGCGAAGGTGCGTCCGGCCTCTTCGGCGGCGCAACCGCTGACGATGACAGCGGCCGCCTGCGCTACACCCGCGTCCAGTATGCCGGTGTGCGCCTGACCAATGATGACGAGCTGAACGGCATCGCCTTCCAGGGTGTCGGCAGCGGCACCGAGGTCAGCTATGTCCAGGTTGCGAACAACCTCGACGACGGCATCGAATGGTTCGGTGGCACGGTTTCGGCCGACCACGTCGTGATCACCGGTGTCGGCGACGACTCGATTGACTGGACCGATGGCTGGACCGGCTCGCTGCAATACGCAATCGTCTATCCGGGCGTCTCGCCGAACATGTCAGGCGATCCGCGCGGCATCGAAGCCGACAACCGCGACGGCGACAATGACAAGACGCCATTCTCGGCGCCGAACCTCTCCAACTTCACCCTGATCAATTCGGGTGACAGCGCGACCCAGCAGGGCATCCTGCTTCGCCGCGGCACGAGAGGCCTCATTGCCAATGGTATCGTCGTTGACTGGTCCACCGGTCTCGACGTGGACAGCACGCAGACCTTCACCAACTATAATGATGGCACCCTGCAGATTAAGTCGCTGTTCCTCGACAACACGACCAACTTCGACACGGACACCGATGGCGTGCCGTCCTTCACGGCATCTGACAACATCGTCACCGGCACCAACTCGATGGGCGGCTTCACCTTTGTTCCGAACGCGACAGGTGTCGTGCCGGGCGGTACCGAGCTTGCCGTGACGCCGTTCTCGGTCGCCGGGAACGGGGAGCTTGAAGCGACCTCGCACATCGGTGCGGTGGCTGACGGATCCGATAACTGGTTCCGCGGCTGGACCGTCGACATCACCGGTGCAGAGACCTCCAACTAGGTCTGATCCAACGATCGGGGCAGGGCGGTCTCCTGAAAAGGGCTGCCCTGCCTCATCACATTCTGTCGCTCATTCGAGAGGCCTGAGGGGCCTCTCCGCCCGAGGGGGAAGTCATGAAAAAACCCGCAAATTACCTGCGCTATGTGTTGCTTGCCGGTGCATCCGCAGCGTGTCTCGCCTCCACATCGGTGGCGCAGGACACCACAGGCCAGGATACGACCGCAAACGAGGACTCCGGAGAAGAGCTTCGCCAGGAGAGCGTGGTCGTTCGTGGCCAGTTCATTCCCGATGAAAAACGCTCGACCTCAGAGGTCTCGAGCCTCATCGATGCCGGCGATTTCCAGGTCACCGGCGACAGCGATGCGGCTGCCGCTCTGGCCCGTGTGGCCGGTATCTCGACCGCGCAGGACCGCTTTGTCTATGTCCGCGGCCTCAATGAGCGCTATTCGAGCGCCACGCTGAACGGCTCGCCGCTGCCGAGCCCCGAGCCGCTGCGCCGCGTTGCGCCGCTCGACCTTTTCCCAACCTCGGTGCTGGAAAGCATCCTTGTCCAGAAGACCTTTTCGCCGCAGCTGCCGGGTGAGTTTGGCGGCGGTCTTGTCGATATCCGCACCAAGGCCCTGCCGGACGAGGCTTTCTTCGAAATCTCGGCTTCGGTCTCGGGTGATACGGAAACAACTTTCCAGGACGGGCTTCTCTATGATGGCGGTGATCTGGATTTCCTCGGCATCTCCGACAGCCAGCGTGACATCCCGGACATTCCGGAAGACGGGGTCGATGCCAATTTCGCCCGCGCGCTGACGAACAATTCAAGCCTTCTCATCATCCAGGAAGGCACCGTGCCGGTTGATGTCGGCTTCAGCATGTCGGGCGGCAACCGCTATGATCTGAACCAGGACATCTCCATGGGTCTGATCGCGGCGGCCTCCTATTCCAATGACTGGCGCACCCGCAAGGGGACGCGGGGGTTTGCCGACAGCGCCGGCGACGGCCTCAGCGAGCGGTTCAGCTATGACCTCTACTCGACCGAGAACTCGGTCGATGTGAACGGCTTCGTGTCGCTTGGCTTCGATCTCTATGACAATCACGAGATCAAGGGCACAGCCCTCATCGTCCGCTCTACCGACAAGGAAGCCCGCACCGTTCAGGGGATCGACTTCGACGACAATTTCGAGCGCAATGACAGCATTGAGTGGTTTGAGCGCCAGCTCTGGACCACGCAGCTGACGGGGTCGCACTATTTCCCGAACCTGATGGACCTCAATATTGACTGGCGCGCCTCCTATTCCGAAGCGCTTCGCGATGCGCCTTACCAGTTCAATATCCTCTATCAGGACTCCGGCAGCGGCCTGCAGACCCTGTCCAATGCGGCCGACACCACGTTCGGCTTCAGCCGGATCGATGACGACTCGACCGATCTCGGTATCGATGCGGAGCTTCCGCTGACCTTTGGCGGCAGCGACTGTACCTTCTTCTGCGAAACCGACCTTCGCGCCGGTTATGCCTATACCGAGAATGACCGCAGCGCGACCTCACGTCTCTTCGCGATTGAGGGTCTGCCGACCTCCAGCACGCGGATCGACTATCTGTTCAACGATCTCGCCGGACAGGGCGTGCTGGATGCAAGCTCCATTGGCGGCACAACTTTCCCGGAACGCTATCTGGCGACGCTGGAAATCGATGCCGGCTATGTTGGCCTCGATACCCAGATCACGCCCTATATCCGCGGTGCCATCGGCGCCCGTTATGAGCGCGCCATAGAGGTTGTCGATACCCGCGTGCTCGGCGCCGATCTGGCTGACAATTATGTCGAGGCCTGTATCGACCGCCAGGCTGACCAGAGCTGCGAGCCGACCGAGGATATCCTGCCGGCCGCGACGATCACCTGGAACCCGTTCGAGGACCTGCAGGTCCGCGCTGGCTACTCCGAGACCGTCACGCGGCCCCAGTTCCGCGAACTCGCGCCGACGGAATTCCTCAACACCGAAACCGATGTGAACTTCATCGGTAACCCGTTCCTGATCAATGCCGAGATCAAGAACTATGACATTCGCGGCGAATACTATTTCGGCCGCGACCAGTTCATCACCTTCGGTGTCTTCTACAAGGATATGGACCGTCCGATCGAGGAGATTAACCAACGTCAGGGCGACACGCCGAAGACGACCTTCGTCAACGTGCCGAGCGCCGAGCTTTACGGTGCAGAGATCGAGTATGAGCAGGTCCTGCCGCTCTATGACAAGTTCGGCTGGGGCTTCTTCCGTGACCGCGACCTCACGGTAAAGGCCAACTACACCTGGTCCGACTCCGAGGTGTCTGCAGGCCGTAACCCCAATGCGGTCGGTCTCAGCAGCAGCGAGTTCTGTATCCAGTTCCGCGATGAATGCGTCATCACCAATGAGCAGCCGCTGGACCCCGAGCCCTTCTTCCTGCCGGGCGCCGGCCTGATCGAGGATGGCCGCCAGCTTCAGGGTCAGTCCGAGCATCTGGCGAACTTCCAGCTCATCTATGAAGACGTCGACGCCATGCGCGAGATCAGCCTTCTGGTGAACTATGCCAGTGAGCGTATCCGTTCGGGTGAGGCGCTCGCGCTGAACATCCCGGCGATCATGGAAGAGCCGCCGACCACGCTGGACTTCGTCTGGAACCAGGGCTTCATGGCCTATGGCGGCGAGTATGAATTCTCCTTCAAGGTTGAGAACCTGCTTGGGGATGAATACGAAGCCTATCAGACGGCTGGCGGTGACCGCGTGGATGTCGATGTCTACGAGATCGGCACCTCCATCGGCTTCGGTCTGAAGCGCCGTTTCTAGGGCAGGGGGCGCGAGGGGCGTCCCGGGCTGTTCCGGCCTGCAAGTTGAGTTATACCGGATCGGGGGCAGGGTCATCCTGCCCCCGGACCTCTTGAGGGATCATATGAGTTTCGAGGGACGATTTTCACTTCCCGCAGGCGCCGGACGCCTCATCGAAGGCGTGCGTCTGGCTTTGCAGTTCGTGCTCATTGTCCTGCTGGCCGTAATCGCCGCACGAATTGGCTGGCTGATCATCGCGCCGAATGACGCGGTGTCCACGCTGACGCCTCGCCCGCTGCCAAGTCCGATCCAGCAGACGACACGGGCAGATGTGCGGGGCGATCTCAGCCTTCTCATGACAACCAACCCGTTCGAAGCCTCCGGCCGCCCGGCGGACGCCGTACCCGATGCGCCAGAAACCACGCTGAATTTGCGTCTGGTGGCAATCTTCATGTCTACAGACCCAAGCGCGGATTCCGCCAGCATCGTTACGCCGGACAATCAGACCGTGCGTGTGCAGCCGGGGGAGGAGTTCCTGCCCGGTGTAAGTCTCGTCCGCGTGCTGAGCGACCGGGTCATCATTTCGCGCGACGGGAATGAAGAGACCCTGATGCGCGGCGGACGGGAGGCGGGGCTTTCGGTAATTTCTGACGCCGGGGAGGTGGCCGACGCGCCTTCAACGGTCGAGGCGCCTGGCTCGGCCATGTTTTCGCCGGGCGTCAGCGCCCGCACGCTTCTGGCGAGCATGACGCCCTCCGCCGAAATGCGCGACGGTGTTGTTGAGGCTTTCGTCCTCAGTCCGCGCAGCAATCCGCAGCTCATGCGCGATGCGGGGCTGGAGCCGGGCGACAGGCTGGTGCGCGTCAATAATCAGCGGGTGGCAGACTTTGATGCCGCCGCGCTTGCTGCAGAATTGGGTTCGTCTGAAACCGTCAGCGTGACAGTGTTGCGCGGCGGGCAGGTGCGGACCTTCGATATCCGTTTCGAGGAGGGATGAGGCGATGAGGAAACTCCTCACGACACTGGGCCTGATGGCCCTTGCCGCAACAGCGGGCACAGCCAATGCGCAGGCTGACCGCCATGTGCTGAGCCTCGATGATGTCGAGATCACGGCGCTGATCGACGATGTATCGACGATCACCGGTTATACCTTCATCCTGCATCCCGACGTTGGCCGGACCCGGGTCACGGTCCTGTCGCGCACGCCCATGACCACAAATGAAGTGTTCGAGGTTTTTCTCTCGACGCTGCGGGTCAATGGGTTCGCCGCCATCCCGGCGGGGCGGGGTGTCTACCGGATCGTGCCGGAAGCCCTTGCTGTGGGCGAAGCCGGCGGCGCGGCGAGCGGGCCGAATGCCTTTGTTACCCAGGTCTTCACGCTGGACAGTTTCGGCGCGGTGGAAGCAGCGCAGATGCTGAAGCCGATCATCGACGCGCAGGGACAGGTTGTCGCCAATGCCCGCTCCAATTCGGTGGTGGTCGTGGATTACGCGTCCAACATGCCGCGCGTACGCGAAGTCATCCAGTCGCTCGATACCGCTGACCGCAGCGAGGTTCAGACCGTCTCCCTCTCCAGCGTACCGGCCCGTGAAATGGAAGGAATCCTCACAGACCTTCTCGGCACGCAGGACGGCAACCCGCGCCAGAATTTCGAGGTGACGGCCGCCCAGACCAGCAATTCGGTCATCATTCGTGGCGACGCGCCAACCGTTGCGCGCGCCGTTCAGGTCGCCAGCGAACTCGATGCGGCCGAACCGACGCGCGACAATATCCGGGTGCTGGAACTCAACAATGCGAGCGCCGAAGAAATCGTGCCGGTGCTGGAAAAGATCGCCGCCACCATGGCCGATCAGCGAAGCCCCGCCGAGAATGCCGCGCCACCTGCGACCATCGCCGCCCATGTCGAATCCAACTCGCTGATCATAAGCGCGACGCCGGACACACTTCTGGCCATGGAACGTGTGGTCGACGCCCTCGACCAGCGCCGCGCGCAGGTCCTCGTAGAGGCGATCATCGTGGAAATGTCGGACGATACGGCGCGCGAGCTGGGCGTGCAATTCCTGCTCTCCGGGACCGGCGACTCAACGACACCTTTTGCCTCGACCAATTTTTCGCGCTCGGCGCCAAACCTTCTCGCGCTCGCCGGCGCCATCATCGACCCTGACCTTGGCGGTGACGGGGACGGCGAAGGGGGAAGCAACCAGTTCACGAATGCCGCGGTCAATTCGCTCCTGGGAACGAACGGCACACTGTTCGGCGTAGGCGGCCAGGATGGCGACACGCTGTTCGGCGCCATCATCAACGCCGTCGAACAGGACACCAATTCTCGCGTGCTTTCGAAGCCCTTCAACATGACGCTCGACAATGGCACCTCAGAGCTTCTGGTCGGCCAGGACGTGCCCCTGACCTCAGGTGAGGTTCTGGGCAGTGACAATACCAACCCGTTCCGAACGGTTCAGCGAGAGCAGGTCGGTGTGAAGCTGGAAGTGACCCCGCGTATCTCGTCGGACGACACGATCCGGCTCGACATCTATCAGGAAGTCTCCAGCGTCGATGACTTTATCGGTGGCGGCGCCTCGCCAGACATCATCCTGAATACGCGCGAGTTCCGCACCAGCCTTCTGGCCGACAATGGCGAGATCATCGTGCTGGGCGGCCTCATCGAGCAGACCGACGCCATCGTGAATTCCAAGGTGCCGTTCCTGGGCGACATCCCCGTGGCCGGAAACCTCTTCAAGTCCGAAGGCCGGTCGAATACGCGCACAAATCTGATGATCTTCATCAAGCCGACCATTGTGCGCGACCGCGGCTCTGCCAATGCGGTGACGGCACGTAACTACAACTATATCCGCGCGCAGGAGCTCCTGCGCGGTGAACAGGCGGGTGTGAGCATCGATACTTTCCTCGATGAGGTGCTCGGACCAGTGGCAGATCCGGAATAAGGCGGCAGGCGAGCTCCGCCCGCCGACTGTAGAAGATGAGCGATACGTCGACAGAAACCCGCACACTCACCTACGCCTTTGCGCGCGACAAGGGCCTCGT
Organism: uncultured Henriciella sp.; assembly: GCF_964005855.1. NCBI lineage: Bacteria > Pseudomonadati > Pseudomonadota > Alphaproteobacteria > Hyphomonadales > Hyphomonadaceae > Henriciella > uncultured Henriciella sp. Next base: position 155,621 of record NZ_CAXFSW010000004.1, on the reverse strand, counting down.
TGTCATGGGCGAGGTGGATGGCGCGATCAGCCTTGGCGTGCGTGCAGGCGCCGACCCGATGGCCATTGTCGAGGCACGCCGTGCCCTCGGCCGCACGCTTCGGTTCACGCCGCTTGATGCCAGCCGCTTCGAACGTGAGCTCTCGGAAGCCTATGCCCGCAGCGCCATCGAGAATGAGGAAGCTGACGCCGCCATGGACAGCCATGGCGACCTGCACGCCCTGATCGACGACATTCCGCAAACCGCCGACCTGCTCGATGGCGACGACGACGCGCCGGTCGTGCGCCTGATCAACGGCCTCATCTACGAAGCCGTCAAGCGCCGCGCCTCGGACATCCATATTGAGCCGCATGAGGACAATCTCTCGGTGCGCTACCGGATCGACGGCGTCCTGCAGGAAGTCCTCACCCCTTCGCGCAAGCTCGCCGCGCCGCTGACCAGCCGGGTGAAAGTCATGGCCCGGCTCGACATTGCCGAAAAACGCATTCCCCAGGATGGCCGCATCTCGCTCTCCATTGGCGGTCGCTCCATCGATGTGCGCGTCTCGACGCTGCCCTCGCGCTATGGCGAGCGCGTCACAATGCGCCTGCTCGATACGCGCAATGCACTGCTCGGGCTTGATGAGCTTGGCATGGACCCGGAGACGCTGGCGCGGTTCCGTTCGGTGCTGGCCCAGCCGAATGGCATCACCCTGGTCACAGGTCCCACGGGGTCTGGCAAGACGACCACGCTCTATTCCGCGCTCTCGGTACTCAATAATGGCCAGCGCAATGTCATGACGCTCGAAGACCCGATCGAATATGGCCTTGAAGGCATCAGCCAGACGCAGATGCATCACCGCGTCGGGCTCACCTTTGCTGCCACCTTGCGGGCCATCCTGCGCCATGATCCGGATGTCGTCATGGTCGGGGAGATCCGTGACCTTGAGACCGCCAAGGTCGCCTTCGAATTCTCGTCAACCGGGCGCCCGGCGCTTTCGACCGTCCATACCAATTCCTCGGTCGGGGCGATCCAGCGTCTGCGTGACATGGGGATTGAGCCTTATGTGATCGCCGCCACCATGCGCGCCGTCCTCGCCCAGCGCCTGGTGCGCAAGCTCTGCGACAGCTGCAAGGCCCCGCATGAAGCGACAGCGGAGGAAAAGGCGATGTTCGGTATTCCGGCTGAAGAGGCGCACGACTTCTACCGCCCGGTCGGGTGCATGGCGTGCGCCCAGACCGGCTATGAAGGCCGCCTCGGCGTCTATGAGCTCCTCCTGGTCGATCAGGAGATGCGCCGGCTGATCCGCGAAGACGTCTCGGAGGATGAGCTGGAAACACATGCCTTTGCACAACACGACACGCTCTTCCGCAACGCGAAGCGCTATGTCGTGGCCGGTCAGACCAGTGTCGAGGAAGTGTTGCGCGTCTGCCGCAAGGACGAGGACGCCTGATCATGGCCGTCTTCGACTATCAGGCGATTGGAACGGACGGGAAGAAGACACGCGGCGTCATCACAGCTGACTCGCCGCGCGCCGCCCGCAAGGAGCTGCGCCTGCGCCAGCTCTCTCCGCTGAGCATCGCAGAAAGCCGTCAGTCGAAAACCGGGACCTCTGTCACAGGTCATGACCAGAAACTCCCCGGTAGCGATCTTGTCGTCGCGACGCGCCAGCTTGCGCTTCTGGTCAAGGCCGGCACGCCTGTTGAGGAGGCCATCGGCTCTGTCGCCGCCGAAGCGGAAAAACCGGCCACGCGAAAGGTCTTTCTCGGCGTGCGGTCTTCCATCACGGACGGCTATTCCGTGCCGGAGGCTCTGAACACAGCACCGAAAGCCTTTCCGCCTTTCTATCGCGCGGTGGTCTCTTCCGGTCAGTCTTCGGGCCGTCTGGACGAGGTGCTGGAACGGCTTGCCGTCCACCTCGAAAAGTCGCGCAAGATGCGCAACAAGATCATGTCGGCGCTGATCTACCCGATCGTCCTTTCCGTGATCGCCCTGATCGTGGTCACGCTTCTGATGGTCTTCGTCGTGCCGTCCATCGTCGAACAGTTCGACACGCTGGGTCAGGACCTGCCATGGCTGACGGACGCGGTCATTTCCATCTCTGCCTTCCTGCGCCAATGGGGGCTTGTGGTGCTTGTCCTCATTGTGGCGGGCATCTGGGGGCTGCGCCGGCTTTTCCGGCAGCCGAAAATCGCTGAAGCGCGTGACCGCTTCATCCTCTCGCTTCCGGTCATCGGCCGTCTGGCGCGCGGTGTCTCTGCGGCCGCTTTCGCGCGCACTTTTGCCACCCTGTCGGCGTCCGGCTCTCCCGTGCCCGATTGTCTGGGCGCGGCGCGCGGCGCGATGTCGAATGCCGTTTTCCGCAAGGCGACACTGTCTGTGCGCCGGCGTGTGGAGGAGGGCACCAGCCTTGCCCGCGCCATGCGCGCCGAAATGGTCTTCCCGCCCATGCTGCTGCATATGGTGGCCAGCGGCGAACGCGGCGGGGACCTTGCCGGGATGATGGAGCGGGCGGCGGACTATCTTGAGGATGAGTTCGACAATGCCTCCACCGTGGCGCTCGGCCTGCTGGAGCCGATCATGATCGTGTTTCTCGCCGGTATCGTGGCGCTGATCGTGCTCTCCATCATGCTGCCCATCCTGCAGATCAACCAGCTGGCCATCGGCTAGCCCCTCAACGGAGACGTCCAGATGATAGAAGACGCAAGAAAGAAACAGGCGAAGCGCTCGAAAGAGGCGGGCTTCACGCTGACAGAGATCATGGTCGTGGTGTTCATCATCGGCCTTCTCTCATCTGTCGTCCTGTTCAACGTGCTCGGCGCGCGCACCGATGCGCAGGTCAAGACCGCGCGCACCAATGTTACCGCGCTCAGCAATGCACTCGAACAGTACAGCCTCGACATGTACGACTATCCGACCCAGCAGCAGGGCCTCGACGCGCTGGTGAATGAGCCAGACGATGCCAGCGGGGCAGGCACATACAGGCGCGGCGGCTACATCAATTCGGTTCCGCTCGACCCATGGGGCCGGCCCTTCATCTACAAACGCCCCGGCGAAAAGTCCGGCCGCGCCTATGACCTCTATTCGCTTGGCGCGGACGGTCAGGAAGGCGGCGAGGATGAGAACGCCGATATCGGGAACTGGAACTAGGGTTTGACGGCGGGGCAGGGCCATATGTTGAGGCGCGATGCAGGCCTGACACTGGTGGAGATCCTTGTCGTGATCTTCGTCATGGGTCTGGTCAGCGCTGTCGCCGTGATGACGCTGCCGGCCCGCGAGACACCGTATGAGCGGGCCGTCCGGGAGGTCCAGTCGGCGCTGAGAGACGCCCAGGACCGCGCCGTGCTGACCGGCGAGGTGATCGGCGTCCAGCCGACAGAGCATGGCCTCGACCTCCTCAGCTGGACGGGTGAGGAGTGGCTGCCGCTGCGCGCAGACAGGCTAAGCCTGCCAGACGGTGTGAGGCTTGAAGTGGTGGGCGCGGAAGACGACCGCCGCGATCACGACGAGATCCCCCAGCGTATCGTCTTCAATCCGCTTGGCGCCACCCAGCCCGTCCACCTCGCCGTGACCTGGCGAACCTACGCCCAGCGTCTCACCCTCATGCCGGATGGGGAGGTGGTCCATGGCGCATCCAGCTAGATCCCCGGCCGCCGGGGAGCGCGGCTTCAGCCTTGTCGAAACCGTAGCTGCGCTCGGCATCCTGTCGCTGGCGGCGGTTCCGCTCATGCAGGTTGCGACCGGCGCGGTCCAGAATACCGCCCGCCTTGAATCCCGGCTGCTGGCACGCACGACGGCTGAAAACGTGCTGGCCCGCGCCATGTCGGACCCGGACCCCGTGGAGATCGGTGTCAGCGCCGGCACCGAGACCCAGATGGGCCGCGATTATGCCTGGGAGCTGAATGTGCTCCCGACAGGCCGCGACGCGCTGGTCCGGATGGAAGTCTATGTGCATGAGGCCGGGGGCCAGCAGGTGCTTGCGCGCCTCATGACGTTGAAGACGCTGCCTTCGCAGCCTCTGGTGGACGAATGAGACAGGGCCCCGAAAGCTGCGAGGCTGGCTTCACGCTGGTCGAGACGCTCGTCGCGCTGCTCATCCTGTCGATGATGGCTGTCGCGGGCGGCAGCCTGCTTCTGCGTGCCACGGATGCGGGAAAACAGGTGCGCGACCGCGAGGCCGTCCTCCGCGAGCTCGATATCGCCCAGGCCTTCATCCGCGACGATCTTGAGGCCGCGACGCTGCGTGCCGCCGAAACGGCAGATGGGCGGGGCGGCCTGCAGATCATGACCGGCGGTGAAACCAGCCAGACCGATGCGCTGATCAGCTTTGTCCGCAATGGCTGGATCAATCCGGAAGCCGCCGCAGAGCGCTCCGGCCTGCAAGCTGTCCGCTATGTGCTGAGCGAGGAGGGCGAGCTTATCCGTGAGGCGAGCCTGCGTCCGGATCCGACCCGCTCGACAGAGGTCACGCGCCGCGTCCTCCTCTCGGGTATAGAGTCGGTGGATCTCACTTTCTGGCAGGGCAATCAGAGCTCGACCTATTGGGAAGCTGCCCCCGGTGGAGCCAGGGCCGCGCTGCCGCGGCGGATCGAGATGCAGATCCGCTTGGACGAGCGCCGTACACTGACGATTTCAAGCCTCGTGGGAGGTCCTGGATCATGACGCGCCCGGCAAAATCTTCAGAACAAGGCGTCGCGCTCGTCACGGTACTGATGATCGTTGCTGCCATGTCCACCGTGGCTGTGACGCTTTCCTCGACCGTCCTGTCCACAACCAGCCGGGCCCGCGCCATCGACGCGGCGAGTCAGGCCGACTGGCTGGCGCTGTCATCGGAGGAATTTGGCCGCGTCCTGATCGGTGAGATGGTCGCGCAGACCGAAGGCCAGCTCTTTGCGGGCATGCCGGGCCTGGATGACCCTGTTCGGTTCACCGTGGAAGGCGGCCTCATCACCCTCAGCGGACGCGATGGTGGCAATTGCTTCAACGTCAACCAGCTCGGCGGCCGCGCGGCTACAGCAGAAACCCAAGGCGCACCGGTGCAGCAGGCAACGCCGCAGGAAGACTATGAAAAGCTGCTCGAGCTTGCCGATATAGATGCAGGCAACCGGACAGGACTTGTGGCGAGCCTCGCGGACTGGATCGACGCCGATCAGACACCCGGTCTCAATGGCGCCGAGGATGCGTTCTATGCGTCGCCGGGTCTCAATTACCGCACATCCGGCCAGCCCATGGCAGACATCAGCGAATTGCGCGCGGTGCGCTATTACACCCCGTCCGTATACGATGCGTTGAAGCCGCTCCTCTGCGCCATGCCAGAGGCTGCGCCCATCCCGCTCAATATCAATACGCTGGAAGAGGCGCAGGCCCCCCTCCTGTCGCTGGCCTTTTCCGGCGCGCTCAGCGTCAACGACGCACGGGACCTCATCTTCCAGCGCCCACTCGGTGGCTGGCAGAGCTTGGAGAGCTTCCTTGCCGAGCCTGCCGTCAAGGAGATCGCGCCGGAGCTTCGGCGCGAGAAGATGCTGTCGACACAATCTGCCTACATTGCCATGCAGGCGGCAATCGATTTCAGGGGCATCCGCCGCCTTGTCGATATTGTGTATGAGCTTGATGGCACGCGTCCGGCAAAGACAGTATGGCGGGAACGGAAAGGATAGGATTTGGCCGACCTCTTCATTCTCCTGCCCGAAGCCATGGATGGCGCGCCGCTTTATGGCTGGCGCCAATACGGCCGCTGGGCGACGGGTGAGGCGCCGCCTGCCGGTCTGACAGACCCTGCAGCCGTGGCCTTCGTTCCGGGCACATCGGTCACGCGGCATGAGGTCCATATCGCCGCGCGCAAGCCCTCCGAAGCAAGGCAGGCGGCCCTTTTTGCCATTGAGGACGATGTCGCAGAGCCCGTGGACCGGCTTCATATCGCGCTTGGCACGCCCGGAGAAAATGACCAGCGGGCCGTTCTGGTTACGTCAGCGGCCGATATGGCGGCCTGGACAGCCTGGCTTGCAGCAAACGGCTATCCCAGCGCGGACCTTGTCGCGGCCCATAGCCTCATGCCGGAAAACGCCGATCTTTATGAGGCTCCAGGCGAATATCTTGTCCGCAAGGAGGGCCGGGTCTTTGCAGTCGATGAGCAGACGCCGGAGGATCTTCTTCAGCTTCTTGCGCCGCAGCCGCCCGGCGCGGTCTATGGTGCCCAGCTGGCACGCAAGCTCGGCACGGTCCCGGCAGGGGAGGGGGCGCGCGATCGCGCTGCCTATCTTCAAATGCTGGCGGAGGGCTATGAGGCGGCCACGCCGGGCAGCCTTCTCTCGCTTCGCCAGGGCATCTACGCCATCCGCAGTCCGTTCAGCCTTGGCTGGGCACGGCGCTGGGGGCTCGTCGGCGCTCTGGCGGCAAGCGTGCTGGTCCTGTGGCTTGCCAGCGTGGCGCTGGAGACATCGGCCTATCGCAGCCAGACCGATGCGCTGCGCACCGAAACAGCACGCATCGTCAATTCCGCCGTCCCGGCCGCGAATGGGAATGTTCAGGAGGCTCTTGCCACCCTGCGCCAGACCCAGCGCACAGGCGCGGCCTCCGTTCGCGCCACCATGGCGTCCGCTGCCCTGTATGAGGCGCTGGGCGAGAGCGACAATGCCGAGATCCGGTCCATGCGCTATGATGCGGCCAGCGGCCAGCTCACCGCGCTGGTCGTCATCGCCAATTATGCCGAGGCCGATGCCATAGCCGGGCGTCTGGAAGAGGCGGGCCTGAATGTCCGGCTCGGGCAGGCCCGCCAGACGGGGGAGCGTGTACTGGGCGAATTCGTGATTGAGGGGGCGGCGACATGAAGGACTGGTGGAGCGGCCTCAGCCTTCGCGAACAGGCGCTGATCGGCGCGGCCGGCGCGCTGCTGGTTCTCGTCATCTTCTGGTATGGCATTGCCTCGCCTCTCTTCAACGCCCGCGCCGAGGCACGTATGGCACGCCAGACCGCCGCTGATGAGCTTGCTCAGGTCGAACGCCTGCTCGCGGTCCAGAGGGCGCGTATGCCGCTCTCCTCCAGTACAACCTCCGCTGGCCGGGCGCCTTATGCGGGCGATGCCTTCAAGACCGAAGTCACCCGCGCGGCGCAGACCGCCGGTCTTGCGATCTCGCGCCTGCAGGGCGGTGAAGCGGGGCGCTTCTCGCTTGTCTTCGAGCAGGCCGATATCCGCCAGCTCTATTACTGGATGAATGAGATAGAGACTCGCCTTGGCGGGCGTATTGAGCGGATGAGTATCGACCAGGCCTCGAATGATCGCGTGCGGGCCACCATCGATGTCGCGGCGGGAGGAAGCTAGGAGCCCATGCGTATTTTACTTATCCTTGCGGCCCTTGTTGCGCTTGTCTGGGCCGGGCTCTCGCAGATCCCGCTCGGATTTGCTCTGCGTCAGGTTCCGCTGAATGCGATGGGCGTGAACTGGACCCAGTCAGAAGGCACAGTCTGGAACGGGCGGATCATGGGCGTCTATCTCAACGGCCAGCCCGTCGGCGACATCGATGTGGCGCTGCAGCCTGTCTCGCTTCTGCTCGCCCGCCCGAAGGTCGATCTGCAGTGGGGCGGCGCGGGTGGCCGCGGCGCGGGGTCTGTTGCGATGCATGGCGACATCCTTGAAGCCAGCGACCTTCGGATGGAGCAGAACATTTCTGCCCTTGAAAGTCTTTCGCCGGAGGTGCGCGCGATTGGCGGCACCTTACGGCTCAGCCAGGGCGCGGTCCGCATTGAGGGGCGGGACTGCACATCGGCCACAGGACGGCTGAGTTCGGATACGCTTTCCATCGCAGCAACCCGGTTCGACCGCGAATTCTCGGAGCTGACAGGCTCGCTCGATTGTGTGGACGGGGCCTTCAGCATTGCCATGAACGGATCAGGCCCGTCGGGCGATACCGTCGCGGTCGATGCCGATGTAAGCCTCTATGGCCGTTCGCAGATCGAAATCGTCGCCAATACAAATGATGATGAAATAGAGACGCTGCTCGCAAATGCCGGCTTTGCCCGCCAGAATGGCGTCTGGACATATACACGTGAGACCGGCGCCATGGGGCAGGGGGCACAATGACCATCAAGAGAACATGTCTGACACTCGCTGCCGCGCTCGCCTTCCTTGGAGGCTGTCAGAGCGTTGAGGGCGAGAGCGAATCGCCCGCGCGCCCCGAACCAGCCCGTCAGGTCTCGGCGGCTGAGGCGGCCCTTGCCGCGAAGGGCCTCGCCCCCGCGGTCAGCGTCATTCCCCAGTCCGGCATCGGCGCGCAGACGCTTGCCAGCGATGAATGCGGTCTCTTCCTGTGGAGCAAGACCGATCCTGACCGGCTCATCTTCTTCCAGCGCGCAGCCAGCGGACAGGCCCGGCTCAAGATTGCCGATGAGACCGTGGACGCCGTTCAGGCCTCGAATGGCGGCAGAATCTTCGGGCAGTTCATGACAGAGCAGCTCTTCCTCGCGCCGGGCGGCGAACAGGTCGAGGTGCGTTTCGAGCCGGGAGAAGAGCTTCAGGGCGGCCAGCGCATTGAGGATGGCCGCATGACCATCACCGCCGAAGAGGGCTGGCGCACCGTCATCCCCGTGCTCGGGGTACGTGCCTGCAAGCCCTGATCATTCAGGGTTCAGCATCATCACATTTTGGGGAAGGAAAGTGGCTCCGCGAGTAGGACTCGAACCTACGACCGGGCGATTAACAGTCGCCTGCTCTACCAACTGAGCTATCGCGGATCACTTGCGAGACGGCTCCAATACCAGAGCGAACGCGCGTGTCAAACACCCCGCTGCAGCGTCTGACAAAAAAAGGGCGGGAGACTGAAAATCTCCCGCCGAGGCGTTGGGTGATGGTGGGTGTCTCCAAAGAAGACGAGTGTAGGTATGAGTCGGAATGGTTAATGCGTCGTAAAGAGATTAACGAAAAAGCCCCTGGGATTCACAATAGTCCCGTGAGACGGGCGTCCGCGTCTGCAGGCCGCTCTGTCAGGCATCCTTGTAGACGGGTTTTCGCTTCTCGATGAAGGCCTGCATGCCTTCCTTCACGTCTTCTGTGCCGGCGCAGAGCACCTGATTCCGGTTCTCGATGGCCATGGCCGCCTCCAGACTTGCCGCATCCACCGCCATGTTGAGCCCTTCCTTGGTGAGGCGCAGGCCCATGGGGGAGGTTGCGAGCATTTCCTCGACAAACACCTCACCAGCCGAATCAAGTTCGGCATCCGGTACGATCTGGTTGACCAGCCCCACGGCGAGGGCGCGATCTGCATGAATGAAGCGCCCGGTCATCATCAGTTCCGATGCGATGGTGACCCCGACGAGACGCGGCAGGAAATAGCTGACGCCCATATCGCAGGCCGACAGGCCGAGCTTGATGAAAGCGGCATTCATTTTCATGCTTTCACCGCCGATGCGGATGTCGGACGCGAGCGCGAAGGCGAACCCGCCGCCGCAGGCAGCGCCCTGTATCAGCGAGATGATTGGCTGCGGGCAGCGGCGCATCTTGATGTAGACGTCCGCCAGATAGCCCTGAAACCCGAAGCCGCCGCCAAACGGTGGCTCCTCGCCTTCAGCGCGTGCCTTGATGTCTAGGCCGGCACAGAACGCGCGGCCGGCGCCCTTCATGACCACGATCCGGCAGTCACGGTTATGGAAAAGCCCGCCGAAATAGTCCGACAGCTCGCCAACCATCTCGGTATTGATGGCATTCAGCATGTCGGGCCGGTTGAGCGTCAGATAGTGAACGCCGCCGCGGACCTCGACGCTGATCGTCTTGTAGTCGTACATGGAAATTCCTCCCTTTGGTCAGCGCCGCCTAGCGTGAGCCTTGCCCGTCATCGACTTTGATACAGGTGCCCGTGACGGCATCCGAAGATGGGCCGACCAGGAACAGAAGGGCCGAATCAAGCTGCGCGGGATTGCCGATCCGCTTGCGCGGGAAGTGCTGGGCAATATCGCCCATCCGCTCCAGCATGCCGTCCATCATCTCGGACTCGAACGCGCCCGGCGCGATGGCGTTGACGTTGATATGGTTGCGGCTCCACTCGACAGATAGCGTCTCCGTGATCCGCACGACAGCGGCCTTGGAGACCGAATAGAGCGCCGCGCCATTGCCCGCATAGTGAAACGCCGCAGCCGAGGCGATATTGACGATCCGGCCCGGCTTGTCTGCGGCCATGAGGCGGCGGGCCACCTCACAGCTCAGCACCCAGGGTGCCCGAACATTGATGTCGAGCACGCGGTCGATGAGGTCGATATCCATCTTGTGGGCACGCTGGGCATCTGGAATGCCGGCATTGTTCACAAGGATCGTGACGGTGCCGAGCGCGTCTTCCGCTTTCTTGACTGCGGCGATCATCTGGTCGGCATCGGTCGCGTCCATTTCGACGGGCAGGGCTTCACCCCCCGCATCCTTGATCTCCTTGGCCAGGGCTTCCAGCCGGTCCAGCCGCCGGGCCGCAATCGCGACCTTTGCGCCCTGACTGGCCAGAACCTTGGCGAATCGCAGGCCGAGGCCCGATGAAGCGCCGGTGACAAGAGCGACCTGACCGGTGAGATCGGTCGATTTGTTCGGAAGAGGATAGTCCATTACTTGCCCTTTCCGCTGGTCGGGATGTCCTTGAAGGCGACATCCTTGTCGACACGGATATCGCCCGGCAGGCCAAGCACGCGCTCACCGATAATGTTGCGCAGGATCTCATCCGAGCCGCCCTCGATCCGTGTCGCAGGCGAGCGCATCAGCATGGCCTGGAAGCGGCCATTCTGCGGGCTGTCCTCATCCCAGACGACCCCGGCTTCGCCCTGCAGGTCCAGCGCGTACATGGCGAGCTCCTGCATCGTGGCGCCAGCGACCAGCTTGCCGATGGAGTTCTCGGGTCCGGGCGTTTCGCCTTTCGACAGGGCAGAGATCGCCCGCATGCCGGTATATTTGAGGCCGCTCTGCTTGACCGCGAACTGGGCGAGCTTGGAACGCACGCCGGAATCCGCCGTCGCAGCCTCTCCGTCGATCTCCATGTCCATGCAGAACTTGAACAGCTCCGGAAACCCCGTCGACATGCCGGACCCGATGGACAGGCGCTCATTCATCAGCGTCGTCAGCGAGACTTTCCAGCCCTGACCGACATCGCCAAGGCGCTGGTCGTCCGGGATGCGCACATCATCGAAATAGACCTCATTGAAGCCGGAGGCGCCATTTGCCTGCTTGATCGGCACGACTTTCACCCCGGGGCTGTCCATGCGCAGGAAGAACATGGTGAGGCCTTTGTGCTTTGGCACATCGGGGTCGGTGCGGGTAATCAGCAGGCCCCAGTCGGAATTCTGCGCGCCGCTGGTCCAGATCTTCTGGCCATTGATGATCCAGTCGCCTGAGCCATCATCGGCCTTCACCGCCCTGGTGCGAAGACCTGCAAGGTCCGACCCGCTGGCAGGCTCTGAGAAGAGCTGGCACCAGACTTCCTCACCGCTTGCGAGCGGGGGCAGAAGCCGTTCTTTCCACTCTTCACTGGCCCACTCCATGACAGTCGGCCCGCACATACCGTGACCGATTGTGAACAGGCCGGAGAGAACGGCATAAGGGCCTTCCTCCTGGCTCCAGATCACACGCTCCATGGCAGAGCGCGCGCCGCCGCCATATTCCTTCGGCCAGTGCAGGCAGGCCCAGCCGGCCTCGGCCTTCTTTTTCTGCCACGCCTTGGATGCCTTGATCGGGTCTTCGCTTTCCAGACCGTTGGAACCGAAGCTTGCGCGCTTCAGCTCAGGCTCAAGGTGCTTCGGTGCATTCGCATCAAGCCAGCTGCGGACCTCTTTGCGAAATTCAGCTTCTTGCGGTGTATCGTTGAAATCCATGATCTTTTTCCTTCCCTTCTAGGCGGCCGCTTCGACATTTCCGGCGCTCATCCGTTCGATGAGCAGGCTCTCCCAGGTGGAGAGCGAGCCGATGGTCAGGGCCAGTGCATTGGAGCGGCGGTAGTAAAGGTGGCAGTCGAAGGCCCAGGTGAAGCCCATGCCGCCATGGACCTGGATATTGTTCTTGGCGCAGTGCTGGAACGCATTGGTCGCCGAGACGCGGGCCGTCGCGGCCGCTATCGGCAGCTCGGCCGCGCTCGATGACAGGGCCCAGGCACCATAATAGCAATTGGACCGCGCCAGCGTCGCCGACACATACATGTCCGCCAGGATGTGCTTGACCGCCTGGAAGGAGCCGATCTGACGGCCGAATGCCATACGCTCCAGCGCATAGTCGCGCCCCATTTCCAGCGCGCGGTCTGCCCCGCCCAGCTGTTCGAAGCCGATCAGGATCGCCGCGCGGTCCATGACCTGCGTCGCGATATGCCAGCCATCGCCAGCCTCGCCGATCCGTGTTGCTGGCGTGCCGTCGAAAGAAAGCCTGGCCTGGCTGCGTGTTGGATCGATCGAGTCGAGGTCTTCGCGGCTGACGCCCTTGCCGGAGAGGTCGACAAGACAGAGTGAAAGGCCGCCCGCTTCCTTTGCAAGCACGATGGCAAAGTCTGCGATGGCCCCATCGGTGACCGGCGCCTTGCTGCCCGACAGCGTGCTGCCATCGAAGCTCAGGCTGACCTTTTCGGGCTTCATGCGGCCGCTGCCCTCATTGATCGCCCAGCAGCCAATGGCTTCGCCGGCCGAAATCTTCGGGAGCCATGCCTGCTTCTGCTCTTCTGACCCGGCCTGCATCAGGCATTCAGCACCAAGATAGACGGTCGAGGCGACCGGCACCGGCGCGAGCACACGGCCAAGTTCCTCTGCGACCACGCAAAGCTCCAGATGGCCAAGGCCCACGCCGCCATATTCTTCCGGGATGGCCGCGCCCAGGACACCCAGCTCTGCGAGGCCGGCATAGAGTTTCTGGTCGTAATGCTGGCCGCCTTCGAGGACCGCCCGAACGGCCGCTGGCGGACAGTTCTCTTTCAGGAACCGCCTGACCTGCTCACGCAACTGTTTCTGTTCGTCAGAAAAATCGAGATTCATCTTCTCTTCCGCCCTTGTCCTTAGGTCTGCACGTCATGCGCTTGTTGTGGTTATGCAGGCGAATGAGAGCTATCCGGCCGGGTCAGTCAATCATGCCGCCACGTTACCGCGCCCGCCATGCAAATCGCTCTGGAAAGCTGGCGAATGACACTCACCTTGTGTGAGAGGAAAAACCGGGCTGCTCAGCGTGGAGGCCCGTGGGGAGGACAAGAAATGGCGAGCGACAATCACAGGAAGGATCTGGTTTCGGCCAGAATCCGCGAGCGGCTGGAAGCCGAAGGCCGGCGCTATTTTGCCAATGACAATATCGCCGACATGCTTCAGCCGGGCGAGCTTGAGGGCCTTCATGAAGAGGCCGAAGCGGCAGTTGAGGATTTGCTCGACAGTCTCGTCATCGACTGGCGCAATGATCACAATTCGCGCGAAACCGCCCGCCGCGTCGCAAAGATGTATCTCGATGAGGTGTTTGCAGGCCGCTACAACGCCCAGCCTGCCACCACAGAATTTCCCAATGCCGAAGCGCTCAACGAGCTGATGATCGTCGGCCCGATCACCGTGCGCAGCGCGTGCAGCCATCACCTCTGCCCGATCATCGGCCGTGTCTGGCTGGGCGTCCTGCCGAAAACGACGTCCAGCCTGATCGGCCTGTCGAAATATTCGCGGCTGACGAACTGGATCATGTCGCGCCCGCAGATACAGGAAGAGGCGATCGTGCAGCTTGCCGATCTTCTTGAAGACATGATTGAGCCTGACGGTATTGCGGTTGTGATGGAAGCCGATCACTTCTGCATGCACTGGCGCGGGGTGAAGGATGACAACACCCAGATGATCAACAGCGTCATGCGCGGGGAATTCCTCGAAAATGCGTCCCTCCGCCGTGAATTCCTCACGCTGATCCGCCTCCGGAACGGCTAGGGCGCCTTAACAATCGCGCAGATCGTGTGCACCAGATGGTCCAGTACATCCGTCGTGGACCAAATCGAGTGGGCGCGCGTGTCATCGGCAAGGCGCGTTTCACGCGCAGCAAGAACAGCGCCGAGATAGGATTCGATAAAGACGATCCGCTCGGTTTGCTGGCGCGGCGGCAGGTGACTCATATGGCCGCGCAGAAGTTTGATGCACGCCTGGAAGCCGGTATTCCACCGGCCGGCAAGCGCCTCCATGAACTGGTCCCTGTGCGCCATCGCGAACAGGACCACGAACCGGTTATAGTATTCTTCCTCACCCGGCCCGGCCAGGCCGATTGAGGGGTAGACCAGTGTCCCGACAACATCCTCCAGCGCCGGCTCGCCGCCATCTGCCGCGAATCGCGCCAGCTCGCCCTGCCGCCGCGCATCGATGAGCTGCGCCCCATCGACGACCAGAGCGCGGATGAGTTCGGCTTTCGATCCGAAATGATAGCCAACGGCACCATGATTCTTCTGTCCGGCTGCGCTTGCGATCTCGCGTACCGTCACGCCGTCCACGCCGCGCTCTGCGAACAGTTTCATCGCCGCCCGCTTCAGGGCGCCGACCGCGTCGGATTCAGCTTTTTCGTTCAGGCGGACCATGGGGAAGGCTTGTCTTCGCGTCTCTTGATCGTCAAGCATATTATCCAAATGATTTAATGGAGAGGAAATGTGGAGACAGGCGTAGACCTGACCCGGCTCGCATCCTGGATGGATGAGCAATCACTGGGAAACGGCCCAATCGAGAACGCCGTGCGTCTTGCGGGCGGCACACAGAACATTCTGCTGAAATTCGACAGGGCAGGGCGCACCTATGTTCTACGGCGCCCGCCGCCCTCGCTTCGCGCCAATTCAAATGAGACCATGCGGCGCGAAGCCCGGGTGCTGGCGGCAATTGCCGGCTCTGACGTCCCCCATCCGGGCCTGATCGCCGCTTGCGGTGACGAAACGGTTCTGGGCGCGGCTTTCTATCTTATGGAGCCGGTCGACGGCTATGCGCCCTCTCAGGGCATGCCTGAACCCTTTGTCAGCTCGCCGGAGCTTCGCCATCAGATGGGGCTCTCGCTCGTGGATGGCATCGCCGCTTTGGGCGCGCTGGACTATAAGGCTGTCGGCCTGGAAGGGTTCGGCAAACCCGACAATTATCTTGAGCGTCAGGTCAGCCGCTGGAAGTCCCAGCTGGAAAGCTATGGCGACATGCCCGAATGGGATGGCCGCAAGGACCTGCCGGGAATCAACCGGATCGGTGACTGGCTTGAGGCAAACCGGCCCGGCAATTTCCGGCCCGGAATCATCCATGGCGACTATCACCTCGGCAATGTGATGTACCGGTTCGACCGGCCGGAACTGGCGGCCATTGTCGACTGGGAACTGACAACCATCGGCGATCCGCTGCTCGATCTTGGCTGGCTGATGGCAACCTGGCCGGATGAAGCCGACACGTCGGATGACGGCACCGTCGCCGTCCAGCCCTGGGAAGGCTTTCCGGCGGCAAGCGAACTCGTTGCCCATTACGGCAAACAGTCCGACCGCGACCTCTCAACCATCGACTGGTACGGCGTTCTCGCCTGCTACAAGCTCGGTATCATCCTCGAGGGCACCTATGCGCGCGCCTGCGCCGGCAAGGCGCCGAAGGATATCGGCGACAATCTTCACAGCAGAACAATCTGGCTGCTCGAGCGCGCGCTGCGCTGGATCGGCTGAAAACACGTCAAAGGGATAAGGAAACAAGCTCATGCAATTTGAATATAGCCAGAAGACCAAGGACCTGATCGCCCGCGTCGAAGCCTTTTTCGACAAATACGTCTATCCCACCGAAGAGGAGTACCATGCCTGGGATGAGGATCCGGCCAATCTCTGGGTCCGCTGGCCCGGCATCGACAGGATCAAGGAGCACGCAAAGGCCGAGGGCCTCTGGAACCTGTTCCTGCCGGAGGAATATGGCGACTACAGCCCTGGCCTCACCAATCTGGAATATGCCCCGCTGGCAGAGATCATGGGCCGCGTGCCGCATTCGTCCGAATTCTTCAACTGCTCGGCGCCCGATACCGGCAATATGGAAGTGCTGGCGAAATATGGCTCGCCCGAACAGAAAGAGCGCTGGCTGAAGCCGCTTCTCGCCGGCGATATCCGTTCTGCCTATGTCATGACAGAGCCGCAGGTCGCCTCCTCCGACGCCACCAATCTCGAAATGACCATCCTTCCAGACGGCGACGACTATGTCATCAATGGCCGAAAATGGTGGATTTCGGGGGCAATGAACCCGAACTGCAAGATCTGGATCGTCATGGGCAAGACGCTGCTCGACAATCCACGCCACCAGCAGCATTCACAGATACTGGTTGAACCGGATACGCCCGGTATCTCCATTGTCCGCCATCTGACAGTGTTTGGCTCGAAGAACTCGCCCGGCGGTGAGTGTGAGCTTCTCTTCGACAATGTCCGCGTGCCCAAGGAAAACATGATCCTCGGCGAAGGGCGGGGCTTCGAGATTGCGCAGGGCCGCCTCGGGCCGGGCCGCATCCATCACTGCATGCGCTCCATCGGGCAGGCCCAGCGGGCGCTTGAGATCATGTCCCGCCGCGCCGAAAACCGCGTTGCCTTCGGCAAGAAGCTCTCCGACCAGAGCTCGATCCGTCAGGACATTGCCAAAAGCTTCTGTGAGATCGAAATGGCGCGCCTGCTGACCCTGAAAGCGGCCGATGCGATGGACCGGTACGGCAACAAGCAGGCGAAAGACCTGATCGGCGCCATCAAGGTGATTGCGCCGCAAATGGCCCAGACGGTCTGCGACCGCGCGATTCAGGTGCATGGCGGAATGGGTGTCAGCAATGACACGCCGATTGCGCGTTTCTTCACCCTGAACCGCTTCCTGCGCATCGCGGACGGGCCCGATGAGGTTCACATGTCCCAGCTCGGCAAGCTCAAGATCCGCGAATACAACGCACCGAATGTAAACTGAGCAGCGGAGGCAGACCATGAAAGCACTCGTCTATCGCGGCCCAAAGGACATCGCGTTTGAAAGCATGGCCGATCCGGGCATCGAGGAAGAGCGCGATGCCATCATCAAGGTCGACAAATGCGCGATCTGTGGCAGCGACCTGCACATCTATCACGGCGAAACCTTTTCGAAGGATACCGGCTATTGCGTCGGTCATGAGGCGGTCGGCGAAGTGGTTGAGACAGGCCGCTCCGTCCATCAGCTGAAAGTGGGCGACAAGGTCATGATATCGGCCGCTGTCGGGTGCGGGGAATGCCGCTCCTGCCTTGCCGGCAATGTCGTCAATTGTGAGACCAATTCCGGCCGCTGTTATGGACTGTCGGCCGCCTTGCAGGGCTGCCAGGCAGAGTTTGTGCGCGTGCCGGCGGCAGACTTCAACGCGGCGAAGGTCCCGGAAGGGGTTACGGCGGATCAGGCGCTCATGATGACCGATGCGCTCGCCACCGCCTGGTTCGGCGCGCGCAATGCCGACATCGGACATGGCGCCACTGTCGCGGTCGTCGGGCTTGGCCCGATTGGCCTGATGGCGGCCGAAAGCGCGCTTGCCATGGGCGCGGCCCGCGTCTTCGGCATCGACCTTGTCGAGGAGCGCCGCGCCATGGGACGCGCCATCGGTCTCGAAACACCTGACCCGGCGACGGCGCGCGACTATGTGAAGGAAGCGACCAAGGGCCAGATGTGCGACAGCGTCATTGAGGCCGTCGGTCATTCCGCCACAATCCGCGCGGCCCTCGGCTTTGCCGGGCGCCGGGGCACGGTTTCCGTCATCGGTGTCTCTCAGGACAGGTCCATGGACTTCCCGATGGCCAATGCGTTCGCCATGGGGCTCACCTTCCGCATCGGGACGTGTTCTGTGCCGCAGGAATGGCCGGATCTCACCCCGCTGATCCAGTCCGGACGGATCAGGCCGGAGCGCTATATCAGTCACACGCTGCCCCTATCGGACGGCGCGCATGCCTATGACATCTTCGACCGGCGCGTCGATGGGGCCATGAAGATGGTCTTCGAGGTCTGAATGATCTTGGGGGAGTGGGAAGTATCTGGAGGCCCCGCCCGGAATCGAACCGGGGTACACGGATTTGCAATCCGCTGCGTCACCACTCCGCCACAGGGCCGTGCCAAGAGAGGAGCGTCAGATAGCAGCGGTTCCAGCTGCTTGCAACGGAGGAATGCGGCGTTTCGCACATGGCGCGCCGTTGCACACTCTCGTGCGCTAAGATATGGCGACACGAATACCTCAGAATGGATTGCCTGAAAGGTAAGCGCCCATGGATTTCGCAAAGATGCGCCGGATTATGGTGGATTCCCAGATCCGCCCGAATGATGTGACCGACCCGGAAATCGTATCGGCCTTCCTGCATACGCCGCGCGAAGCGTTCGTGCCCAAGAGCGAGCAATCCATCGCCTATGCCGAATACGAGATCGAGACCAGCGAAGGGCGCGCGCTCTGGACGCCCCGCGACATCGGCAAGATGATCAAGTCGCTGGAGCCGGAGCCTTCCGACATCGCGCTCGTCATCGGGGCAGGGGCCGGCTATGAGACCGCCATTCTCTCGCGTCTCTGTGAAACCGTCATCGCCCTGGAAGAGAGCGATGAGCTGGTTGATGAGCTTACCGCCCGCTTCGGCACGCTCGGCCTCGACCGCGCGGTCGCTGTTCAGGGCGACCTTCGCGAAGGCCTAGCCGACCAGGCGCCGTTCGACATCATCCTCGTCTGCGGCCTGATCGAAGAGGCGCCGGAGACCTGGTTCACCCAGCTGGCAGAAGGTGGCCGTCTTGGCGCCGCTGTCCCGCATGGCCGTGACCTTGGCCGTGCCCGTGTCTGGACCAAGGCTGGTGAGACCGTCTCCTATCGCGAAGTCTTCGATTGCTGCCCGCCCCGTCTCCCCGGTTTCGAAAAGCCCAAAAGCTTCGTTTTCTAATCACTGGGTTTAGTGGGCCGCCATTGCGGCCCCGTCATCCATCCCCGACCTTCTGACCCTCATGGGAAAGAAAGGACCGGTCATGGTGAAACCATCAGCCTACCTCTTCGCGGGCATACTCTTTGCTGGTCTGCTTGTGGCGGCCTGCCTCGCGCCGCCCAAGGCAACGAAGTCCTTTGCCGGCACGAAGACCTATATCGTCCACGGATACATGGCGGGTCCGGACGACCACTGGTTCGAGTGGCTCGAGACCCGGATAGAAGCCGGTGGCGGCGAGGCCGTCCGCCTGACCTTGCCACAATCGGATGATCCCGACCCCGCTGAATGGGAAAAGGCCCTGGCAGACGAGATCGGCACGCCCGACCGTAAAACCTATATCGTCGCCCACAGCCTCGGCTCGATTACGGTGCTTCGCTACCTCTCCGGCCTGGATGACGACAGCGAGCTTGGCGGCTTGCTGCTGGTGTCGGGCTTCCCCGGCAGGCTGCCAGCCATTCCGGCCCTCGACGCCTATATGGACGCGCCTTTCGATGCCGGCCGGATCAGGCAGATCGCCAGCAGGCGGGCTGTCATCTCTGCGAAGGATGATCCAATCGTCCCTCATCGCCAGAGCCAGGCGCTCGCCGAAGACATCGACGCAGATTTCCTGCCTGCCGAAACAGGCGGTCACTTCCTGGCGAGGGATGGGTTCGACCAGTTTCCACTGGTACTTCAGACGTTGAGAGATATGATCAGGAACGCGGATAACGAGCATACACCATTCGCAAAGTGAACAGTGTTCACTTTCTTCCTGAAGCCGTGTAAGGTCATGCCTGCCGAGGGAGGGCAGGGCGATGCGTCGAACGAGATATGCCTCAACACTGCTGGCAGTGGGGGTGGTGCTGATAGCACTGCCGGCGCAAGGTGAAACGCTGCAGGATGCGCTGTCGGCGGCCTGGCTGAACAATCCCGCCCTCGAGGCCGAGCGCGATTCGGCGGCCATTGCCGGCGAGCGGATCGAGCAGGCCCGCGCCCAGCGCAAACCCACGGTCAGCCTGTTCGGCAGCTATGTCTACGAATCGGTCGATTCCAACCGCCCCTTCGCCTTCAATCTGGGTGACCGGCCTGTTGCCTCCGCCCAGATCGAGGCGCGCCTTCCCGTCTATACAGGCGGGCGCATCACCGCAGGCGTCCAGCAGGCCGAAGCCGGAGCGCTTGCGGCGGGCGCCCAGCTCAACTCGGCCGGCCAGTCCATCCTGCTCGACACGCTCATCGCCTATGTCGACATCCTGCGGGCGCGTGAGGTCATCTCCATCCGTGAGAACAGTATCCGCCTGCTTGAGGGCCAGTTCACCGCCGCCTCCGACCGGTTCGAGGTGGGCGACACCACCCGTACAGACGTTTCGCTGGCCCGCGCCCGCCTCGAAGGGGGGCGCGCCGCGCTCGCCTCGGCAGAGGCAGACCTTGAAGCCGCGCTCGCCCAGTATGCGCTGCTCACCGGACTGGAAGCGGCCGACCTGCTCGCGCCGCTCCCGCCCGTCCCGGAGCTGCCCGAGAGTTTTGAGGCCGCGCTCGCCGTCGCCCTTGATGCCAATCCGGACATTACAGCGGCCCGGTTTGCCGAACAGGCCGCCCGCCGGTCGGTCGAGGTCGCCCGCGGCGCGCTGAAGCCTGAAGTCTCTCTCATCGCGCAGGCCGGCGTTGAGGAATACCACACCGAAGGCTTTACCGATTCCAGCATGCTCGCTGGCGCCCAGGCCAGTTTCCCGCTCTTCACGGGCGGTCTCAACACCTCGCTCGTGCGCGAAGCCCAGCTCTCGCGCCAGCAGGCCGCCAGCCGTATCGCCCTCAGTGAGCGTGTGGTGCGCACCAGCGTCGCGCGCGCCTGGTATGGTTTCCTGGCCGCCGACCGCGCCGTCGAGGCTTCCGGCCGCCAGGTCGAGGCCGCAGAGCTGGCCTATGAAGGCGCGCAGGAAGAGCTCAGCGTCGGTGTGCGCACCACGCTCGATGTGCTGGACCAGGAGCAGGAGCTCCTCGAAGCGCGCCTCTCGCAGGTGACGGCGGAGCGCGACCGCTATGTCGCCGCCCACACCCTGCTCGCCGCAATGGGCCAGTTGACGCCGGCGCGTCTCGGCCTCAGCCTTGGTTAATACAAGGCCCACGGGTGTATCGCGCCGCGAATCCGGCATAACATCATATTAACTGGCGCGGTGTAGCCGGATTGAGGCATACATTCTTTTCTGCGGGAGCTGAAAATGGCGGACAAAGCGCAATCCGAACCAACAATGGAGGAAATCCTTGCCTCCATCCGCAAGATCATCGCCGATGATGGCGAGACCTCGCGTCCCGCCGCCCGCTCGGAAAGCCAGAGTTCCGGTTCGGTAGACGTGAATGTCGCCGGTGACGATGATTTTGACGATCTTTCCCTCGACGATGTGATGTCGGAGACCGAGGAAGATGACGCCTTCGATAACACGTCAGAGCGGTATCTTTCGGGTGAACAGAGCCATACCGAACAGCGCCATGATGCCGGCGAATCGGACTTCGACCTGATGGAAGACGCCGACACCTCCGGCAACATGCTGGCCGATGTCGATGATGACATGTTCGACGATCTTGGCGACCGTGGCAGCGAAGCAGATCAATCCGGAGAGTTCGCGCCGCAGACACCGCAGTCCTACGATAATCAGCCCCACGCCTTCGACGACAGTGACGATGATCTGGAAGATTTCGACTTCGGCCTGGCCGAGGAAGACGACACGCCGGTTGCCGAATCGCCTGCCGTGCGCCGCGCCGCCGATTCGCCGGGGGCGACCTGGACACCGGAAGAGCTCGCAGCTCCGCAGACCGAAGCGGACCCGGACATGGACCAGCCGTCCTATATGGACAGCGAGCCCGAGCCTGACTTCATGACGGAGCAGGATGCAGGCAATGACCCGTTCGCCGGCGTCGC
Organism: uncultured Henriciella sp.; assembly: GCF_964005855.1. NCBI lineage: Bacteria > Pseudomonadati > Pseudomonadota > Alphaproteobacteria > Hyphomonadales > Hyphomonadaceae > Henriciella > uncultured Henriciella sp. The sequence continues at coordinate 133,868 of NZ_CAXFSW010000004.1, read as the reverse complement.
GCCGCAGCCTGAGCCCGAAACGAGCTGGGAACCGGCCGCGCAGGAGACCAGCTTCGCTCCGGATATCGATCAGGCCCCGCCGGTCGATGTGGAGCCTGAAACCGAACCCGCTATCGCCGACATGGCAGCCCCAGAGCCGGAGCCTCAGATGACCGAGTCCTACACGTCTTCCGCTTCTCAGGGCGGCGAGGCCCTGACCGATGAGCGTATCGCCGGCGCCGCCGCCACCGCGCTTGGCAAGCTGATGGTCAAACGCTCCAGCAGCGAGGAAGAAGCCAACCCCAACACGCTCGATGGTCTCATGCGCGAGCTTCTACGCCCGATGATCAAGGAATGGCTCGATGCCAACCTCCCGGCCATCGTTGAGCGCAAGGTCGAGGAAGAAGTACAGCGTATCGCCCGCATGGCGCGCTAGACCCTCGTTCACACCCTGATATAGAGACGAGGCGCGCCCGAAACGGCGCGCCTTTTCTTTTGTAGTTTCTGACCGACAATGATGGACCGACCAAATGCTTGACCAACGCTTCGATCCGCAGAGCGCCGAAGGGCGCATCTATGAGCGCTGGGAAGAGGCGGGATGCTTCCGCCCCTCCGGCGATACGAGTGCGCAGGCCTATTCGGTCGTCATCCCGCCGCCAAACGTCACCGGCGTCCTGCATATGGGCCACGCCCTCAACAACACGCTTCAGGATATCCTTGTCCGGTTTGAGCGTATGCGCGGCAAGAATGTCCGCTGGCAGCCGGGCACGGACCATGCCGGTATCGCCACGCAGATGGTGGTTGAGCGCCAGCTTGCCCAGGACGGAAACGAGAGCCGCGCCAGCCTGGGCCGCGAGGCCTTCATCGACCGCGTCTGGCAGTGGAAGGAACAGTCCGGCGGACAGATCATCCAGCAGCTGAAACGCCTCGGCGCCTCCTGCGACTGGGAGAATGAGCGCTTCACCATGGGCGACCGGGACAACCCCGACGACCAGATGCAGGAAGCGGTCCGCAAGGTCTTTGTCGACCTCTACAATGAAGGTCTCATCTACCGCGACAAGCGGCTGGTGAACTGGGATCCGCACTTCCAGACGGCCATCTCCGACCTCGAAGTCGAGAGCCGGGATGTGAAAGGCCATATGTGGCATTTCAAATACCCGCTCGCGGGCGGGGAGACCTACACCTATGTCGAAAAGGACGAGGACGGGAATGTCACGCTGGAGGAAGAGCGCGACTATATCTCCATCGCCACGACACGGCCGGAAACCATGCTCGGCGACGGCGCCGTGGCCGTGCACCCGGACGATGAGCGTTACGCCCCGATTGTCGGCAAGCTGTGCGAGATCCCGGTCGGCCCGAAAGAGCATCGCCGTCTGATCCCGATCATTACCGACGATTACCCGGATCCTGACTTTGGCTCTGGCGCGGTGAAGATCACCGGCGCGCATGACGAAAACGATTATGGCGTCGCCCAGCGCAACAATATCCCGATGTACCGGCTGATGGATATGGAAGCTCGGATGCGCACTGAGGGTCCGAGCTACGAAGAGAGCGCGATGGAAGCTCAACAAATCGCGTCGGGAAAACAGGCGACTGCTGCCGACGTGGACGCGCTCAATCTGGTGCCGAACAAGTATCGTGGGCTCGACCGCTATGAGGCGCGCAAGCAGGTGGTCGCTGACATCGATGCCGATGGCCTGATGATCGAGGTTGAGGACAAGCTGATCACCCAGCCCTTCGGGGACCGCTCCGGCGTGGTGATTGAGCCGATGCTCACCGACCAATGGTTCGTGAAGGCCGAAGAGCTGGCGAAACCGGCGATCGAGGCGGTGCGGTCCGGCAAGACCAAATTCGTGCCTGAGAACTGGACCAAGACCTATTATAACTGGATGGACAACATCCAGCCCTGGTGCATCTCCCGCCAGCTCTGGTGGGGGCACCAAGTGCCAGTTTGGTATGGGCCGCAGAAGTCCGTGCTAGAAGAAACTCATAAAATTGAAGGCGCCATGTCGGGCGGCGTTTCAAAGCTGATGAGTAATATCCGGGGGCCAAAAATATTCTGCGCTTTATCTAGAGCTGAAGCTCTGGCTCAGGCGAAAGAGTACTATGGGGATGATGTTCAGGTCTCTTTCGACGATCGAGATATTCCTGCAATGGAATACGGAAGACTGGGCGGTGATCAAGAACTATATGTTAAGCTGTTTCAAGATCCTGACGTCCTCGACACATGGTTCTCCTCCGCCCTCTGGCCGTTCTCGACGCAAGGCTGGCCAGAGAACACCGAAGCCCTGAAACAATATTATCCGACCAGCGTGCTGGTCACAGCGCATGACATCATCTTCTTCTGGGTCGCCCGGATGATGATGATGGGCCTTCACTTCATGGACGGCGAAGTGCCCTTTCATGACGTCTACATCCACGCCCTCGTGCTGGATGAGAAGGGCCAGAAGATGTCCAAGTCCAAGGGCAATGCCATGGACCCGCTGGAACTGGTCGATCAGTATGGCGCCGATGCCCTGCGCTTCACCTTCGCCCGTCAGGCCGCGCAGGGGCGTAATATCCGCCTCTCCCCGCAGGCCGTTGAAGGCTATCGCAACTTCACCACCAAGCTCTGGAATGCCGCCCGCTTTGCGGAAATGAACAGTTGCGAGTTCGGCCATGACCTCAAACCCGGCGACCTCAAGCTCCCGCTCAATCGCTGGATCGCGGCCGAACTTGGCAAGGCAGCTGCCGCTGTCACGCGTGCGCTCGAAGCCTACAAGTTCAATGAAGCGGCCGAGGCGCTCTACCAGTTCATCTGGAACGTGCTCTGCGACTGGTATATCGAGCTGATCAAGCCGGTCATGAATGGTGAGGATGAAGCGGCAAAAGCCGAAACCCGCAAGGCCTGCGGCTGGGTCATCGACCAGACGCTGAAGCTGCTTCACCCCTTCACGCCTTTCGTGACTGAAGCGCTTTGGGCACAGACAGAACAGGAGGGCCGCAAGCGTCCGGACTTCCTCATGGTGCAGGACTGGCCCGCCTTTGCCGACGCCTGGTCCGACGATGAAGCCGAAGCAGAGCTTCAATGGGTGCTGGATACGGTTTCCGAAATCCGCTCGACTCGGTCTGTCCTCAATGTGCCGGCCGGCGCGCAAGTGCCTGCCTCGCTGATCGGCGCGTCTGACAAGGTGAAAGGCTGGGCAAAGGAAAACGAGACGCCGATCAGGCAGCTCGCCCGCCTCTCCAGCTTTGATATCGCGGCCGAGAAGCCGTCCGGCGCAGTTACAATTGCGTCCGGCGAAGAGACCATCGCGCTCGAAGTGCAGGAATTCATCACCCTGTCGGATGAGGTCGCCCGTCTCGACAAGGAGATGGCAAAGCTCGGCAAGGACATTGAGGGGACTGAAAAGAAACTCTCGAATGAGAACTTCGTCGCCAAGGCCCCGCCGGAGATCGTCGAGGAGAACCGCGAACGGATCACCGAATGGACGGCCACCCTTGCCAAGCTGCGCTCGGCACGTGAACAATTGGCTGCGCTCAGCTGACACGGGAAGGTAAGATCATGAAGCCCCTCTATGCCGGACTATTCGCTATCGTGGCGCTCGCTGCCTGCGCGCCCGAAGCCCCTGAACAGTCGGAGCTTGGCGCCGCGACGAATGAAGGCGCAGAGTCAGCTATTGAGACCACCGACGCTGGAGACGAGACGGAGGCCGACATGGCGACAGCCCAAGCGCCTGACTGGCGTATCGTCATTCATGGCGGGGCAGGGGTCATCCTGCGCGAAGACCTCTCCGATGAGCAGGAGGCCGCTTACAGGGCGGCTCTTGAAACCTCGCTTCAGGCCGGGGCCGATATCCTTTCTGATGGCGGCTCCTCGCTCGACGCGGTGCAGGCCGCCGTCCTCACCATGGAAGACGATCCGCTCTTCAATGCAGGCTATGGCGCGGTCATGACGGCAGAAGGCATCCACGAACTCGACGCCTCCATCATGGAAGGCAGCAACCGCGATGCCGGCTCGGTCGCCGGTGTGACGCGCGTGAAGAACCCGATCCTTGCGGCCCGCGCCGTGATGGACCAGTCCGAACACGTCATGTTCGCGGGCGAGGGCGCTGACAGCTTCGCTGAATCGGTGGGCCTTGAGCTGGTTGAGAACTCCTACTTCACCACCGAGCGGCGCCGCGAAGCGCTGGAACGTGTGCTGGAGACGCGCGAGCGCACGGATGCAGACCGCCATGGCACGGTGGGCGCTGTCGCCATCGACCAGAACGGCAACCTCGCCGCCGCAACGACGACAGGCGGCATGACGGCAAAGATGCACGGACGTATCGGTGACGCGCCCCTGATCGGCGCGGCGACCTATGCGGAGAACGGGGTGTGCGCGGTCTCAGCGACCGGTCACGGTGAGTACTTTATCCGCGTCGGTGTCGCGAAAACGATCTGTTCGCGTGTTGAGCTTGCGGGCGAAGACATCGAAACCGCCGCCGACAACGCCCTCGGCCAGGTCGCAGACCTTGGCGGCGATGGCGGCGTCATCGTCATGGGCGGTGAGGGCCAGTACGCCTATGTCTTCAACTCCAAAGGCATGTATCGCGGCATGATGGACGCCGATGGCGGTCTGGAAACCGCGATTTTCGGACCTGAGGAATAGTGGTCTCAGATGGCCTCTGACCTGACCGGCATTACGATCCGCGCAGCTGTATTGGGCGACGCCGCAGCCCTGGCGGAGCTCGGCCGGCGCACCTTCATCGGCAAGTTCGGCCATATCTACTCAAAGGCCGACCTCCACGCCTATCTTGATGAAGCGCATACTCAGGCAGTCTATGCCGACATGATTGAGAGCCCGGACTTCCTCGTCCGGGTCGCCGCGCTCCCCGACGAAACGCTGTCGGCCTATCTCGTCTGCTCACCGCTGGAGCTGCCGGCTAAAGAGGCTGCCGAAGGGTCGGTTGAACTGATGCGCGTCTATGTCGATCAGCCGCTGCAGGGCAGGGGGCTTGGCTCGCACTTCATCGAAGAGGCCATCGACTGGGCGAAGATTTCGCAGGCGCCCGAACTCTATCTCAGTGTCTTTTCGGAGAATGACCGGGCGCGCGCGCTTTATGAGCGGTTCGGTTTCGAGAAGGTCGGAGAGTTCGATTTCCCGGTCGGGAATCATCGCGACCTCGAATTCCTGATGCGGCTGAAATTGGAATAATTTTGCCAAACACCGCCCGTGCACCGTCAGAAACACCGTCCATGCACCGTCCATACACCGTATTTTGAGGCCCAAAGGGCAGAATTTTTCGCAGACTTTCCAGCGGAAATTCGCCGCACCCCACTAGCGCCGGGCGACTCTGGCTTCTATTCACATCGGCGAAGATCACTAGCTCGAGGAGCCGCCGAAATGAGCAAGACCTGGGACAAATCCCGCCTGCCGTCGCGCCACGTCACTGAAGGCCCGTCCCGCGCCCCGCACCGCAGCTATTATTACGCTATGGGCCTGTCGACAAAGGATATTCAGAAGCCTTTTGTCGGCGTCGCCTCCTGCTGGAATGAAGCGGCGCCCTGCAATACCACCCTCATGCGCCAGGCTCACGCCGTCTCTGAAGGCGTAAAGGCTGGCGACGGCACCCCGCGTGAGTTCTGCACCATCACCGTCACAGACGGCATCGCCATGGGCCATGAAGGCATGCGCTCCTCGCTCGTTTCGCGCGAAGTCATTGCAGATTCCGTCGAACTCACCATGCGCGGCCACGGCTATGATGCGCTTGTTGGCGTGGCCGGTTGCGACAAGTCTTTGCCGGGCATGATGATGGCCATGCTGCGCCTCAACGTGCCGTCGGTTTTCCTCTATGGCGGCTCCATCCTTCCGGGACGGTTCGAAGGCAAGGATGTGACCGTTCTCGACGTGTTCGAAGCAGTCGGCGCCCATGCAGCCGGCAATAATGATATGACCGAGGAAAAGCTGCACGCGCTGGAAAAGCTTGCCTGTCCGGGTGACGGGGCCTGCGGCGGGCAATTTACCGCAAATACAATGGCTTGCGTGTCAGAGGCCATCGGCCTCGCGCTGCCGCTGTCCTCGGCCCTGCCAGCGCCATATACAAACCGCGATGAGTATGCGGTCGCCTCGGGCGAGGCTGTCATGCGTCTTGTTGAGACCAATCTGCGCCCGCGGGATATCTGCACGCGTGAAGCCTTTGAGAACGCCGCCGTCGTCGTCGCGGCCACTGGCGGCTCCACCAATGCGGCGCTTCACCTGCCCGCCATGGCGAATGAGTGCGGGGTCGACTTCCAGCTGAAGGACGTCGCCCGGATCTTCGAAAAAACGCCTTACATCGCGTCCCTGAAGCCCGGCGGTGAATATGTCGCCAAGGATTTCGGCGAAGCCGGCGGTGTGCCGATGCTCATGAAAACCCTTCTGGAAGAAGGTCTTATCCATGGCGACTGTATCACCGTCACGGGCAAGACATGGGCGGAGAACCTTGAAGAGGTGACCTGGGACCCGAACCAGAAAGTCATCTCACCGGCCAGCAAGCCGATCACCAGGACGGGCGGCGTCGTCGGCCTCTGGGGCTCACTCGCCCCGGACGGGGGTATTGTGAAGGTCGCAGGCCTTCAGTCGCTCCAGTTCCGCGGCCCTGCCCGCGTCTTTGATGGCGAGGATGCCTGCTTCAAGGCAGTCGAGAACAAGGACTACAATGAAGGCGATGTCCTGATCATCCGCTATGAAGGGCCCAAAGGCGGCCCCGGCATGCGCGAGATGCTGTCGACCACGGCAGCCATTTATGGGCAGGGCATGGGCGACAAGGTGGCGCTTATCACCGATGGGCGTTTCTCCGGTGCGACGCGCGGATTCTGTATCGGCCATGTCGGCCCGGAAGCCCAGGAAGGCGGCCCCATCGGCCTGATCAAGGATGGCGACATGATTTCGATCGATGCCGAAAAGGGTACGATCGACCTTGAGGTCAGCGAGGCAGAGCTTGCCGAGCGCAAGAAGACCTGGTCGCCGCGCGAAACGCGCTATGCCTCCGGTGCGCTTGCCAAATTCTCCAAACTGGTCGGCCCGGCCCATGAGGGGGCGGTCACGCATGAAGGCTTCAAGGCAGAGCGCCACGTCTACGCCGATCTCTAGATCGCCGTAAAAGCTGCAGATTGCGGCCATGGAATGGTCATCTCGTTCACTGAGGCTTCAGGCTGGTCCTGATAGCCTCAGAAGGATGCTCAAGATGACACATTTCCTGCCCGCGGCCGCAATCGCTTTTGGCCTGATCGCTTCGACACCTGCCGCCTTTGCATCTGAAAGCTGTGCCGAACAGGCGGCAGCTATCCGCAAGGCGCAGACTGCCGCCCTGGACCTCAAGGCGGATCGGGCCGCGCTGTTGGAGAAGGTCGAAACCGCCGGTGAGACCTGGGAGGACGCGCAGACTGTGCGCAATTTCAGTTCAGATCATGCGGCCCGCGCCGATACCGCGAAGGCGGACTATGACGAGCTGAAAGCGCAACTACGTGCGCTCGATACAGAGCTGCAAACAAAGGCTGAGCGTACAAATGCCCGTGTTTCAGCCTACAACACCAATTGCGCCAATGAAGGCTAGCGCCAGCTAGTCTGCCAGGGTCGCAATCACCGGCACGTGGTCGGACGGTTTGTCCATTTCGCGTGCCTTTTTGTAGATTTCGACACCTTCCAGACGGTCCGCCACCTGCGGCGAGAGCAGGAGATGATCGATTCTGATGCCGTGGCCCTTCTTCCAGGCGCTGCCCTGATAGTCCCAGAAGCTGTATTCATGTGCGCGGCCATCGGCGGCTTCATAGGCCTCTGTCAGGCCGAGCCATTTGAGCTCGCGGAATGCGGCGCGCGTGGTCTGAAGGGCAAGGGCGTCATCACGCCAGACAGCGATATCCCAGCAATCCTCGTCGCGCGGGATGACGTTATAGTCGCCGGCCAGAAGGAAGGGTTCCTCCAGCTTGAGCTGCTGCGCCGCATGCGCTTTCAGATGCTTCATCCAGCCGAGTTTGTAGTCGTATTTGGGGCCGGGCGCCGGATTGCCATTCGGCAGGTAGAGACCGCCAACACGGACGGGCCGGTCCGCGAGGACAAGTGCTTCGACATAACGGGCCTGATCGTCATCCTCATTGCCGGGAAGGCCGGTGACGATGTCCTCAAGTGGATAGCGCGACAGCAGGGCGACGCCATTATAGCTCTTCTGCCCGTGCACAGCGCAATTATAGCCGAGTTCCTCGATCTCCATATACGGGAAACTGTCGGTTTCACACTTGATCTCCTGAAGGCAGACGACATCCGCATCGATGGCCTTCAGCACATCAAGCACCGTCGCCATACGGGCCTTGATCGAGTTGACATTCCAGGTCGCGATTTTCATGGCGCCCTTATAGGCGCGATTCAGCCTCCGCACCATGCGCGCATGCTCAACTGGCGTGCATCGATCACAGTGGAGGGGAGTTTTAGGGGGTTACCTGCGGTGCCCGTCGACCCTATGCCATAAGGACAAGATTAAGGGGTCTTCATGTTCCGCTGTTTCGTCCTTTCTCTCGCTCTCGCCTTTGCCCTGGCTTCTTGCGGCCCGACACCGCGCAAGAAGGAGCCGGGCCTGGCTGAGCTTTATGAAGCCGCACCGCGCGGGCCCTTGCCCGGCGGTGTGCGTCCGACGGCCTATGAGATGGACCTGACCATAGATCCGCGCAAAGAGAGGTTTGGCGGAACGGTCACGATAGACCTGGAATTTGACAAGCCTGCGGACGGAGTCTGGCTTCATGGTCAGGGACTGGAAATCCGGGATGTCCGCGTGACCAGCGAGCTTCTGGAGGACGAGTCTGCGACGTGGCGGGATGTGCTGAATTCCGGCGTGGCATGGATCAATTTTCCCCGTCGCGTCAGCTCGGGAAGTGCTGAAGTTTCAATCCGCTATACCGCCCCCTTTGACGCGAATCTGGCCGGTCTCTTCAAGGTGGAGGAGCAGGGCAACGCCTATGCGCTGGCCAAGTCCGAAAGCATCCAGGCGCGCCGGTTCATGCCAGGCTTTGACGAACCGCGCTTCAAGGCGCCGTTCGATATAACGCTGACCGTTCCAGAAGACGCCATGGCCATTTCGAACACGCCTGTCGAGCGCGTCGAAACGCTTGAGGAAGAGGGGCTTACCCGTGTCGTCTTCGAGACCACACGGCCACTGCCGACCTATCTCCTGTCGCTTGGCGTCGGACCATTCGATGAAGTCGAAGGGCCGGCGCTGTCGCCGAATGAGGTGCGTGCCACGCCTGTGCCGCTGACCGGCTATACGCGGCAAGGCAAGGGGAGCGAGATTTCCTACGCCCTCATGATGACAGAGCCAATGGTGAGCTTTTTCGAACGCCAACTTGGCGTGCCTTACCCCTATGAGAAGCTTGATATCATCGCGGCGCCACAGTGGCCGAGCGGTGCAACGGAGCTGGCCGCTGCCATCACCTATCGTGAGAGCCGTATTCTCTATGGGGCCAATAGCGGCCCCGCGGCGCGCCGGTCCCTTCTCAATATTCACAGCCACGAGCTTGCACATATGTGGTTCGGCGACCTCGTCACACCGCCCTGGTGGGACGATCTCTGGCTGAAGGAGGGTTTCGCAAGCTGGGCCACCGGGATCGTCCTGGCTGATATGGAGCCCGAGGGCGGATATGAGCTTGATGCGGTGGCCGACAGTATCAGCGCCATGGCGCTGGATAGTCTTGCCAGTGCACGGGCGGTGCGTGAGCCGATCACGATGAATGAGGACATCCGCAACGCCTATGACTCCATCACCTATGACAAGGGTCTTGCCGTCATTGCGATGGTCGATTCCTATTTCGGCGCGGAGACGTTCCGCCCCGCACTGGGCCGTTACATCGAACGGTTTGAGGATTCCGTTGCCGACAGCCCGCAATTCTTTGAGGTGATTGCCGAGGAGACCGGCGAGCCGGACCTCACCACCGCTTTTCGCAGCTTTGTCGAACAGTCCGGGCTGCCGGTGATCGATGCCGGGCTGCAATGCCGTGAAGGGCGCACGCCCGAGGTCACTCTTTCCCAGAGCCGCTATCAGCCGCTTGGCAGCCCGATTGAGGAAAGCCGCCGCTGGACGGTTCCCTTCTGCATGATCGCGGCCAGCGGGGAGCGCCGCGAGCGGGTCTGCACCATGATGAGCGAGCCGGAATTGACGCTGCCGCTTGAGGCACTGGACTCCTGTCCGGACTGGGTGATGCCGAATGCGGGCGGGGCCGGTTATTGGCGTTTCACCATGCCGGAGGCGCAATGGGCGTTGCTGGCCGTCAATTTTGCCTCGCTTGAACCGGGTGAGGCCATGGTCGCCATAGACAGTGCCCGGGCCAGCTTTGAGGCAGGCCAGCTTTCCCTGCCTCTGCTGATGGCCATTACAAATGCCGGAACGCGGCATGAGGAACGCCAGGTGATTGAGGAGGCAGTACGCACCTATGCAGGGCTCTATCAGGCGGTCGCAGACGAAGAGGCCGCGCGGGCGGGATTCGAAAGTGAGGTTTCGCGTGTGTTCCGCCCACGGCTTGCAGCGGCTGCAGGGTCAGGTCGTGATCGTGATCGCATCATCACCTCAAGGCTTGAAGGTTTTCTGGCGCGTACCGGGAATGACCAGACGCTGAGAGAGGACTTTGCGCGTGCCGCAAATGCTTATGTCGGTCGTCCCGTAGAAGGCGACGTGCGCCCTCTGACCAGCGATGATTTCGCCACAGCACTGGCCATCGGCTTTCAGGAAGGCGGCGAGCCTTTCCTCAATGCCATGCTTGCGTCGCTTTCAGACATTGATGACCCGACCTATGAGCAGGCTGTCGCCTATGCCATCGGTCAGAACCGGGATCCGGAGCTGCTACCCATCATCCTCGATCTTACCATGTCCGGCAAGCTCGGCACCCGGGAAACCTATACGATCATGGCGGGCCAGATGCGACAGAAGCCGACGCAGGCTGCAGCCTGGCGCTGGCTCCAGTCCAACTATCCTGAATTCGTGACCCGCATTCCCGGTCAGCGCCCGCGCTCGACGCCGCGTCTGGCATCAGATCTCTGCTCGCCTGCGGCAATTGATGAGCTTGAAGCCCTTTTTGAGACGCATGGGGACCTTGCGCCCGGCTATGAGCGGGCGCTGGCCGAAGCGCGCGAGAGTATCGAGCTTTGTATCGCCCTTGAAAAAGAACGCGGCGCCGAAATCCGCACCTATTTTGCGGGCTTTGCCCCATCCGAAACGGCGCCCGACTCAAGCAATTGAGCGATCTCTGCCTCGCTGCGTCCCAGCGCAGCAAGCACCTCGCGGCTGTGCTGGCCAAACTTCGGAGACGGCCCCTTGGGCCCGTCATCGGCGCCCGGAAAGCGCACTGGCGAGGCGGGTGACTGAAAGGTCGACCCGTCGTCTGCCGAAGAGGGCAGGTCGACAATGCCGCCTGCGGCTTTCACCTGCGGGTCCTTTGCTGCCTCTGCCAGCGTCTGGACCGGCGCCCAGGCGATGGAGTGTTCGTCGAGTCGTTTTGCCGCTTCCTCCTTGGTCATCCGGCCAAAGCCTTCATCCAGAATATCAACGCAGTCGACGCTGTTCTTTCTGCGGGCCTTTGGCGAGGCAAACCGCTCATCCTCTATCAGGTCCTCGCGTCCGATAACGCGGCAGATCGGCGCCCAGTCGGAATTGCCCTGGCGTGCCACGATGCACAGCCAGTGGTCGTCGCTGGTGCGGAAGAAATTCATTATCGGCACGGTCTGCTCATGCCGCTGCTTGGTTGAGCCGAGCCGGCCGAAAAAGAGCTGGATCGCGAAATCGGAGCCCAGTGTGAAGAGCGCGGTGCGCAGAAGAGACGCTTCGACCAGGCGGCCCTTACCCGTCTTGCCCGCCTCGACCAGGGCTGCGCAGATACCTGCGGCGGCGGCAATACTTGTCGTGTGATCCCCAAAGGCCGTGCGGCAGGGGAAGGGCTCGCCGCCTTTAGGAATGGTCGAATGCGCCACGCCGGAGCGTGCCCAGAAGCTGGCGACGTCGAAGCCGGGCTTGTCCGCATCCGGCCCCTCGAGGCCATAGCCGGTGAGGCTGCAATAGACGAGTTTCGGATTGACCGATTTCAAACCCTCATAGTCGAGGCCAGAGCGCGCGAGGCCGCCAGGGCGGACATTGGTCAGGAAGACATCCGCGCTTTCGGCCAGTTCGCGCAGGATCTTGCGGCCCTCCTCGGTCGTCGTGTCGAGCGCAATGGATTTCTTGCCGCGATTGTCGAAGTCGAAGACCGGATTGTCCTGAATGTCGGTGCCGATGGTGGCGAAGAACTTACGGATCGGGTCACCGCCGGGCGGCTCGACCTTGATAACTTCGGCGCCCCAGTCGCTCAGGATGCTACCGGCGCCAGGGGCGGCCATATAGGTGGCGTATTCAATGACGCGAATTCCTTCGAGCATGTTTTCTCCCAGGTTTTTCTCGGGTCTGCTGCCCGACCCATTGGTAAACCGGACATTAACCGGCACAATAGAAGTGTCAGCAAATTGATTCCTCGGCTGAGGGAAGGCTTTACCTATGGGCATTTCTAGCATGCGACCGCAACTGTCCGAACAGGACATTGAGCGGCTCATGAAAGGGGAGACGCCGGATGAGCGGGCCGGGATTGCGCACAAGCTTTGCCGGCGCATCGCGACTGACCCGCTGAATGAGACCGAGCGGCACCACGCCGAGGAGATCATTGCGATCCTCGCTGAAGATGCCGCCGAACTGGTCCGCAAGACGCTTTCTGTCGCGCTGCGCAATTCACCGCGCCTGCCACGCGATGTCGCCCTGAAGCTCGCCCGGGACGTTGAGACTGTGGCGCTGCCGGTGCTGCAATACTCGCCTTCGCTGACGGATCAGGACCTGATTGAGCTGGTGCGCGCCGTCGCCGGCGCCAAACAGATCGCCATCGCGTCACGTGAACGGATCGATGGGGAGCTCTGTGAAGCCATTGCGGGCGAAGGGGTTGCCGAGGCGGTCGCCGCCCTGGCGAGAAACCGGGGCGCGAGCTGGACCAACAAGGCGTATGATCGCTCCATCGACCGGTTCGGGGATGATGAAGGCGTCAAGACCGCACTGATCGCGCGCGAGCATATCCCGGTCCACATTGCCGAAAAGCTGGTCTCGCTGGTTTCGGGGCAGGCCTTCGACATGCTGGTCAACCGGCATGAGCTGCCGGCGCAGCTTGCAATTGATCTGGCTGCTGGTGCGCGCGAGCGCGCGACTGTCGATCTGGTGGAGCAGGCCGACCGCAGCCAGGACATGGGGTATTTCGTTCATCAGCTGGACCTCAATGGCCGGCTGACGAACTCACTCATCATGCGCGCGCTCTGTCTCGGGCAGATGAAGTTTGTCGAGCACGCCATGGCAGAGCTTGCAGGCGTCACGCATGGCAAGGCGTGGCTTATGATCCACGATGCGGGGCCTCGGGGGCTGGCGGCGATCTTTGACAGGGCAGGCCTGCCGCGCAAGCTACTCCCGGCATTCAAGGCGGCGGTGAACGTCTTCCACGAGACCGAAGTCGATGGCGGCCCGAACGACAAGGCGCGGTTCCGCATGCGCATGATTGAGCGCGTGCTGACCCAGTTCCAGGCTATCCCGAAGGGCGACCTGGACTATCTTCTGGAAAAGCTGGACTTCTATTCAGAGCAGGCCAAGGCCATGGATGCCGCGCCTTCTGAAGAGGCCGCAAGGCGCGCGATCTAGGCGTCGACCTTCGGCGCGCGGCCGAGCTCAATGCCGACACCGGCCAGCTTTTCGCCGTCACGGTAGCGGGCGTGCTCTGCAATCACGGCCATGCCGCAGGCGCTTGCCGCTTCGATGCGGTTCAGAAGATCAGCCTCAACCCAGACCTTCCGGGCGTCCACGCGTACCGAATCCAGCAACAGACGAAGACGCGTATCCAGCGGCGTGCACCAGGAGCGCGTGGCGTTCACGCCAACGCGGAAGCCGCGCCGGCGCAGCGACTCGATGCTTTTCAGGACGTCGGCTTTCGACTGCGCCAGTGAAGCGTCATCAACCTCAATGCAGATCTCCTGTGGACAGATCCGGCTGCGCGCCGCGGCGGCCTCGCAGGCTATTGGGGTGTCTGGATGCATGAGCGCGACGATGGGCGCTTCGATGATGATCGGGCGCGCGGTTGCGCAAGGCTGGTCATAGGCCAGCCGCGCCACGGCCTCTACCTGGTGCGCGAGCCAGAGCGCCGGGCTGATCCGGCTGACAAGCTGGCCGCCAGCGCCGAAAGAAACGCGGTCATCGAAGGCGAACTGGGTTTCAGCCACAAGGTTCACAATGTCCCCAGTGGTCAGGTGAATGACGGGCGAGAGCCTCAGTTCATCTGCGCCTGGAACGATGGAGGGTTGACGCGACGACCGTGTCCGAACCTGTTGCATAGAGCACCCCTGTCTGTGATTGTTTGAACGATAACAATGACAGACGCTCGTTGAGATCACGCGGATCGGAACGGGTGGATTTCCTGCAAATTTGCCGGATTTGATGGAGGACCCGTTATGACTGCCGCCGCGCCCAGACTATCTGCCACCGTCCTCCTCCTGCGCGACGCGCCCGACCTTCAGGTCCTGATGGTGAAGCGTCACTACCAGATCGACTTCGCGGCGGGCGCGCTCGTCTTTCCGGGCGGCAAGACGAATGAAGAAGATGCCTCGGATGCCTGGGATGGGCTCAGCGACGGCAATTATGAAGGCAAGGCCCGGACAGCACGCGTCGCGGCCCTGCGGGAGGCCTTTGAGGAGTCCGGGATCATACTGGCACGGCACGCCGGTGAGCGCGGCGAGGGCGCGCCGCTGGTGGGTGTCGATGTGGCGGACAGGATTGCGCCGCTGCGTGAAGCGGTGGACCGCCGGGAGAAGAGTTTTGTCGAGCTGATCGAGGAAAACAATCTCGTCCTCGCGCTCGATACGCTGGTCCATTTCGGCCACTGGATCACACCGGACATGATGCCGAAGCGTTTCGACACCCATTTCTACCTCGCGCCGACCCCGCCGCAGCAGCTGGCAACACATGATGGCCGCGAGACGACCGATGCGGTGTGGTTGTCACCCCAGCTGGCGCTCGACATGGAAGCGGCCGGCGAAGCGACCATCATCTTTCCAACCAAGATGAACCTCGGCAAGCTGGCTGAGGCCGAGAGCGTGCCAACGGCCATCAGCCGCTTCAGGGAGGGCAAGGTGGTGACGGTGCTGCCAGTGGTCGGCAAGGATGAGAACGGCAATCCATGTCTGCACATCC
This sequence comes from uncultured Henriciella sp., assembly GCF_964005855.1. Lineage (NCBI taxonomy): Bacteria > Pseudomonadati > Pseudomonadota > Alphaproteobacteria > Hyphomonadales > Hyphomonadaceae > Henriciella > uncultured Henriciella sp. The sequence goes on along the minus strand of NZ_CAXFSW010000004.1, from coordinate 118,671 downwards.
CGGCAGAGGCCGGCTATGTGCAGACGATTGAGCCGCTCGAAAAGATCGAGAATGTCGCCAAACGCTGATCAGCGCCGATAGGCAAACGGTCTCTCGTTTTCATCCAGGTTGAGATAACGGTCGCGCAGCTTGGTCTGGCGGCTATCAAGCGGCTGTTCTTCCCCATCGATGAACACCCGGACCGGCGCGCTCATGACTTCGAGCGGATCGCCGTCCCAGATGACAACATCTCCAATGCTGCCTGTGGTCAGGCGTCCCGCGCCATCGACACCGAAGATGTCGGCTGGAACGGATGTAATGGCCTGCAGCGCATCGGTGTGGTCGACCCCGCTGCCCACCGCATTGCCGGCACTCTGCAGGATAAGGCGCGCCTGATGGCTGTTGTCATCGAAATAGGCGAAGGCTGTCTGCACGCCTGCCTCGATAAGGCGGGCGGCGTTTTCCTGCGTTGCGCCAAGCTGCTCAAAGCTGCCGGGAAGGTTGTTATAGGGGTCGATGATGACGGGAATATCCGCCTCGGCCAGAGCCTCTGCGGCCAGCCAGCCTTCCTGAGCGCCGACGATGACGATTTGAAGATTTGTCATTGTTTTCTTGAGATCGATGATCTCGCGAATGTCGCTCTCACGGCTGACAGCGATCATGATGAGCTGATTGCCTTGTGCGGCGCGCGCAAAGGCTTCCGCATCCATCCGCCCGAGCGCGTCACCTTCGCTGTGAGCAAGATAGCGGGCCGGATAGGCGCGTGCATCACCAAAGGCTGCCCGCAGCGTCGCCCAGGCCGCAGGACGCGAACCGCCTGCGAGACCTGCACCGCCTTCGCCAAGGTTTATGAACGTGAAAGCGCGCTTCTGGGTCACTGAACCCGGCTCCCCGGTCGTGGAGGCGATGAAGCCCTGACCGCCAAACAGGGAGGACCCAAGGCTTGGAGCGACAGCAATACGTGTGACCCCCTCAATTCGGGTCACGTCGATTGCGGTGGCGGCCGGATTGAAGCCGTCACTCATGTCCAGAGCTGCGCTGAAGCCGGACTGTGGAGCCGAGGTGTCATTCGTTGTGTCCTCGGCGTCGACTTCAACGATGCCTGTCTGGGAGAAGGCCGAGAAAATCCCGGGCGTCACCCAGGCACCTTCAGCATCTATGGTTTCCAGTCCGCTGGGCAGGGTGTCGCCATCCTCCCACGCGACAACAGAGCCGTCGCGGATGACGAGAGTCGCGTTTTCGCGGACGGTTTCGCCGTCAAACAGGTTTGCGTTCTGGATCACGAGGTTCTGCGCCGCGGCAGAAAGCGCGAGCAGGGAGGTCGAGGCGGCGAGTGCGGTTAGCTTGCGGATCATTTCACGTCTCCTTCACCCGGCTGGCCAAGTTCGAAATCGGTTACCGGCGTGTAGTCCGGGCGCTCAAGGTCGAACATGAGGGCGCCATCGATATAGACGCGTTCTGCATTCGAGTAGGTGGAGAACGGGTTGCCCGTCCAGAGCACCACATCGGCATCCTTGCCGGTTTCGAGCGAGCCGGTCTGGTCAAAGATGCCCAGCGATTTTGCCGGATTGGCCGAGAGCCACGTCCAGGCTTCGGCATCGGAGATATCGATTCCGGCGCGCCGGCCGTCAGCCAGCGCCTTGGCGGCTTCCTGGTTCAGCCGCTGGATGCCGATATCGCTGTCGGAATGAACAATCGCGCAGGCGCCCGCCTTATGGACCATCGGGATATTCTCCCGGATGCCGTCATAGGCTTCCATCTTGAAGCCCCACCAGTCGGCCCACATCGACGAGCAGATGCCTTCCTCGGCGAGCTTGTCGGCAATCTTGTAGCTCTCCACGGCATGGTGGAAGGAGGTGACCTTGTAGCCGAACTCCTTGGACATATCGATGACCTGAGCCATCTCGTCGGCGCGGTAGCAATGCATGTGAACGAGGATGTCGCCGTCGAGAACGCCGCGCAGTGTGTCCAGTTCGAGGTTGCGGGTCGGCATGTCGCCGCCTTCCTCTTCCCAGCTATCCCATTTCTGGTCATAGGCCTGCGCCTCGATCCACGACCCGCGATAGCCAGCGACGTTCCCCATCCGCGAATAGGGGGCGCCGCCCGGAAACCGTCCGCCGCCATAGCCGTAGACCCGCTTGGGGTTTTCGCCACATGCCATCTTCAGCGTGTATGGGGCCTCCGGAAACTTCATCCCCTGCACCGTGCGCGAGAGCACGTTTTTCAGTGTGACGCCGCGCCCGCCAAAGAGGTTGGCGGAGCCGGGCAGGATCTGCAGCGAGGTGACGCCGCCAGCCAAGGCCCGGGTAAAGCCCGGATCCTGCGGCCAGATCCCGTGTTCTGCCCAGACCTCAGCCGTGACGGGGGCCGAAATCTCATTACCGTCCTGCAGCCCGCTCACGCTTGGAGAAGGATAGACGCCAAGGTGAGAGTGATTGTCGATGATGCCGGGCGTCACGAACTTGCCGGAGGCATCGACGACTTCGGTATCGTCACCGGCTTCAAGGTCCTCGCCCATATTGGCGATATTCCCGTCCTGAAGCAGGACATCGTAATTCTCGTAGACATTGCCAAGTCCGTCATAGACCGTCGCATCCCGAAGAAGCACGGCATCCGAGGGATAGGCCTTATAGGTGGACGGATAAGGATCTCGGTCGAAGGCGGCTTCTTCCGCCTCGCCGGACCCGGCCTTCTTGTCCTTTGTGTCGGTCTCATTAGTGCCGCACGCGGAAAGCAGCGCGGCGACGGACAGCGTTGCTGCCAGACGAATGGCAAACTTCATGTCAGCCCCTCAGCCAGATTTGATTTTGTCCATAGTGGCCGGTTTGGCCGCGTATGCAATGGGGCAGGGCAAGGGAAATCAGGGAAATTCAGGAAACTGCTGACCTTCGATCAGACGGGGATCATTGCTGCGCCGATCTGTCGATCGGGCGCGTGCAGCCGGGAGATGAGAGGTCGAGAACGAACCCTGCCGGCGTACCCGCTGGTCCGGGCTTCCTGCGCTCCAGCTTCTTCATGGCCCGCGCGAGAACGACCTTGCCAAACGTCGCCACTCCCGGCTCACCGGGACGTCCAGGCCGCGCGCCAATAGACCGGCGCAGCCGGGCATTGGCATAAAGCGCATTTGCCCGGAAGAGGGCCGGCCAGGTCATGAATTCGCAGGAGAGCGAGACATTGACCATGTCGCCATTCTGGACCCTGTGAGGAGCATTCTGCGGCCAGGAGAGGCCGCTGCCAGGCGAAAGTTCGACCTTCTGTGCGGCCTCCTCAAACGATGGGTCGAAGAAGAGGCTCTCATCGCCTTCGCCAAGCGCGATGGCTTCCAGCCGCTCTGTGGGCGCAAAGCGATCCGTTGCCGGATAGAGGTGGAGGGTCTTGGTGCCCCTGATCTGCAACAGGGCCACCAGTGGAATATCGAGATGATAGTGAACATGGATCCCGGGCGAAGAAATGAGCACACTCATGTCCCGCTTGATGGCGCGATGGCCCATCCGCGCCTGGAGACTGTCAAAGATATCGTCTGCCACGCCCGCATAGTCGCGAACGAGATCATTGGTGGCGCGCAAATTCAGCCATATACGCCCGCCGCGCACCGCCTGCATGATTTCGGCCCCCGTGAGTCCGTTTGCGGTGCCCCGGACGGGCAGGTCTTCGCCCTCACCATAAGCTCCAAATGTCCAGATGCCGAGACGCTCGCGGGGATAGGCATCGAGCAGCGCCTCAAGGGCGCTATCGCTGAAAAGCGGCAAGGTCTGGAATGTGTGTTCAGCGCAGAAGAGGTCGGTCCCGTCGGCCGCGCCGCGCATGATGTGCCAGTCGATACTCATGGATGAAACAGTCCAGCCCGCAGAGATGTCCTAGCCCTGTCCCATGACAGACAGGGGTGAAGATTCCCTTCCCGCCGCCGCAAGAACTGCGCCAGACCGGGCAGTGTTCTAGATGTCGAGGTCTGCGGCGAACTGGGCGTTGTCCTGAATGAACTTGAACCGGTGCTCGGCTTTACGGCCCATCAGCGTGTCGATGAGTTCGGCTGGTTTAAGCTCGGTCAGCTCATCCATGGAATCGGGAAGCGTGATCCGCGCCAGGGTCCGTGACTTGGGATCCATCGTCGTTTCCTTGAGCTGCGGCGCATTCATCTCGCCGAGACCCTTGAAGCGGCCGACTTCCACCTTTTCGCTGCCCTTGAATTCCTTCTCGATCAGCTCGGCCTTCTGCGCGTCATCCATGGCATAGACGGACTTGCCCTTATGGCTGAGCCGGTAAAGCGGGGGCATGGCCATATAGAGCCGCCCGCTTTCGATCAGGCCGGGCGTCATCTGATAGAAGAAGGTGATGAGCAGCGATGCGATGTGGGCGCCGTCGACGTCAGCGTCGGTCATGATGATGACGCGCTCATACCGAAGGTCATCGAGGTTGAAGCGCGTCTTCAGACCCGTGCCCAGCGCGAGCATAAGATCCGACAGTTCCTGGTTCTTTTCCAGCTTGTCGGTGGAGGCAGAGGCAACGTTCAGGATCTTGCCACGCAGGGGCAGGATCGCCTGCGTTTTCCGGTCACGTGCCGTCTTGGCCGTACCACCAGCGGAGTCGCCCTCGACGATGAACAGTTCGGTGTCGCCGGAATTGGCAGAACAGTCGGCGAGCTTGCCGGGAAGGCGCAGCTTGCGCGTCGCCGACTTGCGGGCGACTTCCTTGTCCTTGCGGCGTTTGGCACGCTCATCGGCGCGTTCCATCGCCCAGTTCAGCAGCTTGTCAGCTTCTTTCGGGCTGCCGGCGAGCCAATGGTCGAACCGGTCGCGCACGGCATTCTCGACCAGGCGGAAGGCGGCCGCCGTCGAGAGCTTGTCCTTCGTCTGGCCGACGAATTCAGGCCCCCGGATGAAGACCGAAAGCAGGATGCCAGCATAGGACATGACATCGTCGGCAGTGATGGTGCTCGCCTTCTTCTGACCTGTCAGCTCACCATAATTGCGAAGGCCCTTTGTAATGGCAGAGCGAAGACCCGCCTCGTGTGTGCCGCCATCGGGTGTCGGGATGGTGTTACAGTAGGAGCGCGAGAAGCCGTCCGCTTCTCCAAAGCCGGCAGCGGTCCAGGCAATGGCCCACTCGACCTTGCCATCATCTGTCTCGACGAGTCCGGAGAACGCCTCATTCGTGATCGTGGCCTTGCCCTTGAAGACTTCTTCGAGCTGGTCGGCCAGACCGTTCGGATAGGTCAGCGTCGCCTCTGCTGGGACCTTGGAGTCCTCGGGCAGGAGGGACGGGTCGCAGGACCACCGGACTTCGACGCCGCGGTAGAGATAGGCCTTGGAGCGGGCCATCTGGAACAGGCGGGCCGGGCGGAAGCGGAGCTTCTCGCCGAAAATTTCGACATCGGGCCGGAAACGGACACTTGTGCCGCGCCGGTTGGGGGCGGCGCCCTTCAGCTCGACCGGAGAGACCACATGGCCGCGTTCGAACACCTGGACATAAAGCTTGCGGTCACGGGCGACCTCCACCTCGACGCGTTCCGACAGGGCGTTGACGACAGAGATGCCGACGCCGTGCAGACCGCCTGCGGTCTCATAGGCCTTGTCGGAGAATTTGCCGCCCGCATGCAGCGTGGTCATGATGACTTCGAGCGCCGACTTGTCCGGGAATTTCGGGTGCGGGTCGATCGGAATGCCGCGACCATTGTCGGTGACGGTCAGGAAGCCGTCCTCTGCCAGATGCACTTCGATCCGGCTCGCATGGCCCGCGACCGCTTCATCCATCGAGTTGTCGAGGACTTCGGCAAAGAGGTGGTGATAGGCCCGCTCATCGGTGCCGCCGATATACATGCCCGGCCGCTTGCGCACCGGCTCAAGGCCCTCAAGGACCTCGATGTCCTTGGCCGAGTACCCGGAATTGTCGGGTGCCATGTCGTCGAACAGTTGTGCCTGGTTTGAACCTGCCATGACCACCTCGTCTATCCCGAATCATACCGATGATACGAGGCGGAATGTCAGGTCTCCTAGCCCCGGACCTCTCATTAGCTGTTGAAGGACTGCGTTTCCGGGCCAAAGAACCCGGAATGCCTACCGGCCGAGCAGCTCGCTGGCGCGCTGGAAGATGTCCTCGAACATCTCCGTGGTGAGCCGTCCTGTATTCGTATTGTAGCGCGAGCAGTGATAGCTCGACAGCAGCACACGGTTGCCCGGGACGGCATATTCACTGCCATGTCCGAAGGGGTGATCCTTGATCTTCATGTCAAAGGCCCGAAGCGTCGTGTCATGGGAAATCTTGCCGAGGCAGAGAAGCACCCTGGCGGATTTCAGCGCGTCGATGCGCGACATGAGATAGTTGCGGCAATTGTTGACCTCACTGCCGACCGGTTTGTTCTTTGGCGGCACGCAGCGCACGGCATTGGTGATCATGGCGCCTTTCAGCTGAAGACCGTCATCGGGACGTGCCTGATACTCGCCTTCCGAGAAACCGAACTTGTCGAGCGTGGCGTAAAGCAGATCCCCCGCCCAGTCGCCCGTAAAGGGCCGGCCCGTCTTGTTCGCCCCGGTCACGCCGGGCGCAAGGCCGATGACGAGAAGTTGCGCGTCCTCGTCGCCGAAAGACGGGACGGGTGCATTGAACCAGCCCGGATGCTCCAGACGGTTCTTGGACCTGTAGGTGACAAGCCGTGGGCAGAGATCGCAATTCAGCGGCGCTTCGGGTGGATATGTGGCTGGTGCTTCAGTCATCATCGTCCCTGCCATATTCGCCCTGCCGGTCTGCGCCGGCGCCGCGCGGCCGGGCGATCAGATCACCCAGTTCATCAAGATCGATGAAGACATCGGCCTCACGGCGCAGCTCATCTGCAACGCCCTGCGGCTGTGACTTCACCGAGGACACGACGGTGACGCGGCAGCCTTCAGCCTTCACAGCTTCGATCAGCCGGCGGTAATCCGCGTCGCCCGCAAAGAAGACGATATGATCGACTGTCGATGCGGCCTTCAGCATGTCGACCGTGATTTCGACATTCATGTTCCCGCGGCCACGCTTGCGGCCCTCGCGGTCGGTGAATTCGCGCGCCGGCTTATGCAGCACGTTGAAACCATTATAGCTCAGCCAGTCGACCAGCGGGCGCACCGGGCTGTAGTCGTCGCCATCAAAGATCGTCGTATAATAATTTGCCCGCAGCAGGCGGCCGCGATTGCGGAACTCGGTCAGCAACTTGCGGAAGTCGATTTCGATGTCGAGTGACCGGGCGGTGGAATAGAGGCTTGCCCCGTCGATGAACAGCATCAGCCGTTCGTCCTTGTAAAATGCCATTTTCAACCAGTAATCAGGGAGATGTAAAAATATCAGAGGAGGGTAGCTGGCCACTGCACTCCAATCAAGGGACGGGTTGTATCGGCCTGCTGCAGCGCATATAAAGGACGGCTATCAGGAGAATTTCCATATGGCTCGAGTTACAGTCGAAGACTGCATTGAACAGGTCCCGAACCGTTTTGACCTGATCCTTCTTGCCGCCCAGCGCGCGCGTATGATCCGCGAAGGCTCGCCGATCACGGTCGACCGTGACAATGACAAGGATCCGGTGATCTCCCTGCGTGAGATCGCAGACCGTTCCGTCAGCCTAGATGTGGTTCGCGAAGGCCTTATCGCCAACCTCCAGGAAGTGCGTCCTGGCGAGGAAGAAGAGCGTGAAGCAGATCGTGCAGCTCTCGAGACGGCACCGGCTGCCAGCGAAGAAGACGTGATGCGCGCCTATCAGGCCGAGCTTGAGTCGGGCCGCGACGACCGTTTCTAGTATTCCCATGGACAGTGCGACCGTACCTTCGAAAGACCGGTCGCCCGCAAATATGGAGCGGCGCGAGTCAGGTGCTCGCGTCAACATACCTGCGCGCGAAGACCTGGTTGAGGCCGTCCGGGCCTATTATCCGGAAGTGGATTCTGTAAGGCTTGGGCAAGCCTATGATTTCGCTAAGGAAAAGCACGGCGAACAGCTGCGCAAATCCGGCGACCCCTATTATTCCCACCCAGTCCAGGTCGCGATGCTCCTGGCAGCGCTTCAGCTCGATCAGTGCACCGTCATGGCCGGTCTCCTGCACGATACGGTCGAAGACTGCGACGTCTCGCTCGAGGAGATAGATCAACGGTTCGGCACTGATGTGGCTGAGCTGGTGGATGGTGTCACGAAGCTCGGCAAGCTCGACTATAAATCCGAGAAGTCCAAGCAGGCCGAGAACTTCCAGAAATTCATTCTGGCGACGGTGCATGACATTCGTGTTCTGCTGGTGAAGCTCACCGACAGACTTCACAATATGCGCACCCTTCATTTTGTGCCGAAGGAAGAGTCCCGCCGCCGTATCGCGGGCGAGACGCTGGAGATCTATGCCCCGCTTGCCCGCCGGGTGGGTCTTTACCAGGTCGCCTCGGAACTTGAAGACCTCGGCTTTCATCATGTGAACCCGGCGGCGCGCGAAAGCATTGTCCTCAAGCTCGAAGAGCTGATGTCGGAAAATGCCGACGATCTTGAGCGCATCCGCTTCGCCATCAAACAGGTGGTCGCAGAGCAGGGGATAGAGGCGCGGATCAAGGGGCGGCGCAAACAGCCTTATTCAATCTGGCGCAAACTGGAGCGAAAATCGATTTCCTTCCGGGATGTTGCCGACATTTTCGGCTTCCGCGTCATCGTCAACGATGTGCGCGAATGCTACCAGCTGCTCGGCGCCTTCCACACCGTTTGGGCCTGCCTGCCAGACCGGTTCAGGGACTTCATTTCGGTGCCCAAGCCGAACGGCTATGCCTCGATCCATACGACCGTCCGGGCGTCAGGAAACCGGCTGGTCGAACTACAGATCCGCACCGAGGAAATGGACCGTACCGCCGAGCATGGTGTGGCCGCCCACTGGACCTACAAGAACAGCGAATACGGCTTCGACCTTGAATCCTCCAAGGCAGCAGGCCTCGACCCCAGCATCAACCTGCGGGCATTTGGCGAATTGCTGGCCGATGGCGCTGAGCCTGATGAGTTTCTTGAGCATGCCAAGCTCGAAATGTACCGCGAGCACGCCTTCGTCTTCACGCCGAAGGGGCGCCTCATCATCCTGCCGAGCGGGGCGATGCCTCTCGACTTTGCCTATGCGGTTCACACGGCGGTTGGCGATACGTGTGATGGTGTAAAGATCAACGGGGTAGACCGTACGCTCCGTACGCCGCTGAAAAACGGTGACGTTGTCGAGATTTTGCGCCGCGAGGAGTCGCGTCCTGTGGTAGGCTGGGAAGCGCTGACGGTCACAGGCCGGGCACGGTCTGCCATCCGCCGGCTCATCCGCGGACGTGAGCAGATTGAATTCGTGAAGCTCGGGCGCGCGCTCATCGACCGGGATCTTCGCCGGGCGGGGATCGACCCTATCGAGATCGACATGGTTCGTGTGGCCCGCCGTGCCGAATTTGAATCTGCGGAAGACCTTGCCGAAGCGATTGGCCGGGGCCGTTACGAGACATCCGAATTCATCCGCACCGCTTTCCCGGGCCATGAACCTGCCGCGCTCAATCCGCAGGACCGCACCCTGATCGATGATGAATATGCCAGCCAGATGATTGCGGGCGAGGATTTGACCCCGGGTGTCACGCTGCACCTTGGTGAATGCTGCCACCCGATCCCTGGTGACCGCATCATTGGTCTGCGCGAACCTGAAAAAGGCCTCGTCATCCATACGATCTTCTGCCGCAAGGTCGCCGATTTCGAGGACCGTCCGGATCTCTGGGTGGACCTGCGCTGGAATGAGGTTGCCAAACAGGGCGTGGTTGCTGTCGGCCGCATTGGCGTGCAGGCGGTGAACAAGCCGGGCGTCATGGCGCTACAGTGTTCTGCGGTGGCCCAGGCGGGCGGGAACATCACCCGGGTGGAAACGGGTGAACGGGCAGCTGATTTTCTTCAGCTCATCTTCGATATCGAGGTTGAGGACTTGCGCCATCTCGAGCACATAAGGGCCGCATTGCGTTCGCTCGCCGTCGTGGAGAGCGTCGAGCGGATCGAGGAGACGACCAATTGACCAATGACGATGTACTCGACTGTTTCCGCGAAGCCGGTGCATTGCTCGAAGGTCATTTCATTCTTTCATCCGGCCGCCGCAGCCCGGTCTTTCTCCAGAAGGCGCTGGTCTTCTCGCAGCCGGAGCTTGCCGAACGTCTCTGTAAGGCGCTTGCAGAGAAAGTGACGGCAAAATTCGGGAAGATTGATGTTGTAGCAGGGCCTGCGGTCGGCGGCATTATTCCCGGATACGAACTTGCACGCCAGCTTGGCTGCCGCTCCATCTTCGCCGAACGGGTCGATGGTGAGCTTCAGTTCAGGCGCGGCTTTTCCATCGCCGAAGGTGAGACAATCCTGATTGCCGAGGACATTGTGACGACTGGTCTCTCCTTCAGGGAGACGGTGACGGCGCTGGGCAAGCTGCCGGGCAAGGTCGTCGGCGGGTCCTGTGTCATTGATCGCTCCAATGGCCGTGCTGATGTCGGGTGTGAACTGGTCTCGCTCGCGAAAGTGGATTTCCCGGACTATGACCCTGATGACCTGCCGGATGATCTCAAGGCCATCCCGCCGGTCAAGCCCGGCAGCCGTGGCCTTGCCTGAAGGAGCGCGCGCTCATGATCATCGGTATGGGCAATGACCTTTGCAATATTGAGCGGATCGAGAAGTCGATTGCCCGCTTTGGCGACCGCTTCAAGCAACGCTGTTTCACCGAAACGGAGATCGCGCTCGCCGAACGCCGCCGCCGGTCTGCCGAGACCTATGCCAAACGGTTCGCTGCCAAGGAGGCGTGTGCAAAGGCGCTTGGCACAGGTGTGCCGCGCCGGGGCGTGCACTGGAAACATATGGGCGTGGTGAATTTGCCGACCGGCAAACCGACCATGGCGCTGACGGGCGGAGCGGCCACGCGCCTGGCCGAAATGTTGCCCGCAGGTCATGAAGCCCTCATCCACCTGACCATCACCGACGACCATCCATGGGCATCGGCGGTTGTCATTATCGAGGCCATGCCCTTAGAAGCGCGCTCATGAAACCCGCCCGCCCGAAACGCACACGACTGCGCGCCTCCGCAAAGGCGCTGAAGCGCAAGCGTCCTGAGCTTTCAAGCGATGACCGCAAGGCGCTTGAGGGCAAGCTTGGCTACACCTTCCGTACTGTCGAATGGCTGCACCGGGCGCTGACGCATCCAAGCCTGATCGACAATTATGACGGCGATGCGCAGTTCTCGAACCAGCGGCTGGAATTCCTGGGCGACCGGGTGCTTGGCCTCGTCATGGCCGAGATGCTGATCGCGAAATTCCCCTCAGAGCGCGAAGGCTATCTCACGCGTATCTTCCATCAGCTGGTCAGCGGTGAAGCCTGCGCGGAAGTTGGCGAGGCGATAGGGTTACGGCCTTTCCTCTTCCTCGACGCGTCGATGGAGAACAATAAGCGCGGCAGCTATGACAAGAGCGTGGCCGACGCCATTGAGGCCATTATCGCAGCGATTTACCGCGATGGGGGCATGGAAGCAGCGCGCGCCTTTATCAGCCGTCACTGGATCATGGAGCTTGTCGAGCGGGAGATCTCGCAGCAGAACCCGAAAACAAGGCTGAGTGACTGGTGCGGCGCAAATCGTGCGCCTTATGCGACTTATGATATCATAGAGCGGTCGGGCCCTGACCATGAGCCTGTCTTTCTGGTCGAGGCGAAGGTTGAGGGCCGGGGCGCTGCACGCGACAAGGGCCGCTCCAGGCAGGAAGCTGAAATGGCTGCGGCCGACCGTCTATTAAGGGATCTGATCCGCAATGCAGGCTGAAGACATCAACCGCGCAGGCTTTGTCGCCGTTATCGGCGCGCCCAATGCCGGCAAGTCCACACTGACCAATGCCATTGTCGGCACCAAGGTGGCCATCGTGACCCACAAGGTGCAGACCACCCGCTTCCCGGTGCGGGGCGTTGCGCATGCTGGCGACGCACAGCTCGTGATCGTCGACACACCCGGCATCTTTGGCGCGAAGAAGCGGCTCGACCGCGCCATGGTAAAGTCTGCATGGACGGGGGCAGACGATGCCGACGCCGTGGTCCATTTGATCGACGCGGCCGCCTGGATCGCCGAACGCAAGGGCAAGGCCGCGCCAGCGCAGACGAAATCGGTTGAGGATGACCGAGATGTCATCCGCACGCTGAAACAGACCGGACGAAAGGTCATCCTCGCCCTCAACAAGATCGACCTTTTCCCGCATGAGGAAGTCCTGCCCTTGATCTCGCACTTCAATGAGGAGGGCGCCTATAGCGACATCTTCATGATCTCGGCAGAGAATGGCGACGGGTTAGACCGGCTGCTCGAGCACGTTGCCGCTCAGATGCCCGAAGGCCCGGCCATGTTCCCGCCGGATCAGTCGGCAGATATTCCGATGCGGCTGCTGGCGGCAGAGATTACACGCGAAAAGCTGATGCTCCGCCTGCATGAGGAGCTGCCCTACCAGCTCACCGTGGAAACCGAGACCTGGGAAGACTTCCAGAACGGCGATGTGCGGATCGAACAGGCCGTTATCGTCGGCCGCGACAATCACAAGTCCATGGTCCTCGGCAAGAATGGCCAGACGATCAAATGGGTCAGCAAGGCCGCGCGGGAAGAGCTCGGCAAGCTGCTCGATACCCGCGTCCACCTCTTCCTCTTTGTGAAGGTGGACGAGAAGTGGCAGGAAAAGCGCGAAAGCTATTCCCATCTTGGGCTGGAGTTCGATAGCTGATGCAATGGCGCGATGAGGGCCTTGTCCTCGGCGGCCGTAAATTCGGCGAAAGCGGACTGATCCTCGATGTGCTGACCCGAGAGCGCGGGCGCCGTTCCGGTCTCGTCTATGGCGGTGCCTCGCGCAAGAAGCGCGCCCAGTATGAGCCTGGCAATACGGTGGACCTGTCCTGGTCTGGACGCCTTGAGGAACAGCTCGGACGCTTCGATGTGGCCGAAAGCTCCCGCCAGCGCGCTTCGCGTCTGATTGACCTGCCGCTGGCTCTCAATGCTGTTGCCTCCATCTGCGCGCTTCTGCGCGGCGCCCTGAATGAGGGCGATCATGCCGGCTCCGCCCTTTATGATGCGACGGAGATGCTGCTCGACCGGCTGGATGAAGATGCGATCTGGCCGGCGCTCTATGTACGCTGGGAGCTTGGTTTGCTCTCCATGCTCGGTTTCGGACTGGACCTTGAAGCCTGCGCCGTCAGCGGCGCCAATGACGGGCTGACCCATGTTTCGCCGCGGACCGGCCGCGCGGTGAAGGGGTCGGAGGCGGAAGAATATGTCGACCGGCTATTCATCCTGCCGAACTTCCTGATCGATGCGCGCGCGCCGGCAGGGCAGGCCGATATCGCGCATGGTCTAGACCTTACCGGTCATTTCATCGAGCGCCGTCTCTTCAACACGATGAACCGCGACATGCCGGAAGCGCGCCGGCGTCTTGCGGCAAAGCTTGCCCGGCCCGCCAGCCCCTAGCGGCAGATGCTGGCGCCGCCCATGTCGAAGTGAAAATGGTCGGCATGCGCCGCATTGTAGTCGGGACCGAGAACGACAGAAAATAGCTGGCAGGCCCCGCCATGCACCTCCTCCAGGAACTCTCCGAGCTCACTGTCTTCGCGCCAGTGCTGGCGCACCTCGATGACGCGCCCGTCGGCCAGACGAAAGCCGCGAATGTCGATGGCATTGGCGCGGCCATGCTCGCTGAGCCGGCTGGCACCGGCAATATTGCGGCAGGAGAAGGAGCCATAGGAAAGGATACGGTCGACCTCCTCGCCGAGGATGGCTTCTGCCGCCGGGGCCACCACTTCACGTTCCCAGACATAGAGCGAGGCGGTCTGGGCGCAGGTCATCTTCAGCGGCGCGACGGAGTAGGGGTAGGCAGACCTGTCCAGCGTCAGCGGCCGTTTCAGCGGGCAGCGGTCCGTTCCGCTGCCTTCGGGCAGAGCGGTGTAAGCGACACCGGCGCGGTCCAGAAGCCGATAACACTGGTCGGTGTCGCCTTTGAGGCGGGCAAGCTTCAAGGGCGTTGCCAGGCCAATAGGATCATTCAGGCTGAGCGGACGCAAAGGGTTGTGCTGAACCGGGACATAGGCGTTGAACGCGATCACTGCCAAAAGCAGCGCCGCAACGACACCTACCTGTTTAATCACGCGCTCAACCGTGCTGATCATTTCTTATAATCGTCCGTCATTCTGATAGAGTCAGAGGCTGAGCCTGATTCCTCCACAGGCAGAGCCCGAAGGAGCCACTATGTCCGACCTTCTGGACCCCGAAGATGGCAAGATCATCAATGAGCCGCTAAGTGAAGCCCTCACCAAGCGCTACCTTGCCTATGCCTTGTCGACCATCACGTCGCGCGCCCTTCCGGATGTGCGCGACGGCCTGAAGCCCGTTCAGCGCCGTATCCTTTACGGCATGCGCGAACTTAAGCTCGATCCGGAATCCGGCTACCGTAAATGTGCGAAAATCGTCGGTGACGTGATGGGTAACTTCCACCCGCACGGCGACAGCGCCATCTATGACACGCTTGTCCGGCTCGCCCAGGATTTTTCCGTCCGGTACCCACTGGTCGACGGACAGGGCAATTTCGGCAATATCGACGGCGATAATGCGGCCGCCTACCGGTATACCGAAGCGCGGATGACAGCGGCGGCGAAGCTCCTGCTTGAGGGGCTGAATGAGGACGCGGTCGACTTCAAGGACAACTACTCCGAAACTGACCGGGAGCCGGTCGTTTTGCCTGCCGGGTATCCCAACCTCCTGGCAAATGGCGCCTCCGGTATTGCGGTCGGCATGGCGACCTCCATCCCGCCGCACAATGTCGCCGAGGTCATCGATGCTGCGCTTCTGCTGATCGAAGACCGCGATACGCCGATCACCGAACTGATGAACGTCATGCCCGGGCCGGACTTTCCGACGGGCGGGGTGATCGTTGAACCCCGTAGCGCCATCCGCGAAGCCTATGAAACAGGCCGGGGCGGCTTCCGTATCCGCGCGCGCTGGTCGGTTGAGGACCTTGGCCGGGGGACCTGGCAGATCGTGGTCACGGAAATCCCGTACCAGGTCCAGAAATCCCGCCTGATCGAAAAGCTTGCAGAGCTGATCGAGACCAAGAAGGCGCCGCTTCTCAGCGATGTTCGTGATGAGAGCGCCGAAGATATCCGTATCGTGCTTGAGCCGCGCGCGAAGACCGTCGACCCCGACGTGATGATGGAGAGCCTGTTCAAGCTCTGCGACCTGGAATCGCGCTTCTCCATGAACATGAACGTCCTGGACCGCGGCGCCCCCAAGGTGATGAGCCTGCGCGAAGTGATCATTGCCTATCTCGATCACCGCCGCGAAGTCGTGAACCGCCGGGCCCGTTTCCGCCTCGACAAGATCGAAAAGCGCCTTCATCTGCTTGAAGGCTATCTCATCGCCTACCTCAATATCGATGAGGTGATCCGCATCATCCGCGAGGAAGATGAGCCCAAGCAGGAGCTGATGCAGCGCTTTGAGCTGACCGATACGCAGGCCGAAGCGATCCTCAACCTTCGTCTGCGCGCCCTGCGCAAGCTCGAAGAGATGCAGATCAAGAAGGAGCATGAAGAGCTTCAGGAAGAGCGCGCCGACATCGAAGCTCTGCTCGGCTCGTCGCGCCGCCAGTGGACCAAGGTCGGCAAGGAGCTGAAAGAAGCCCGCAAGGCGTTCGACCCGGGCACGGAGCTTGGCAAACGCCGCGCCACCTTTGAGGATGCGCCGGAAATCGACCTTTCCGCTGCGCTCGAAGCGTCTACGCCGAAAGAACCGCTGACAGTGGTCCTCTCATCTATGGGCTGGATTCGCGGCATGAAGGGCCACGGCCTCGATCTCGAAACAACCAAGTTCAAGGAAGGCGACAGCCTCTATCTGAGCGAGGAAGTGCAGACGACCGACAAGCTCGTCCTTCTCGCAAGTGATGGGCGTGCCTTCACCATGACATGCGACAAGCTTCCAGGCGGGCGCGGGCATGGTGAACCGATCCGCCTTTCCATAGATCTTGAGGACAATATCGAGATTGTCGACATGTTCCGCCTCGATACCTCCCGCAAGCGGCTGATGGCATCCGATATCGGCTATGGCTTCATTGTGCCGGAAAGCGAGCTTGAATCGAACCGCAAGGCCGGCAAGTCAGTCGTGAATACGGGCGGGGGCAATTTGCTCGTCAGCTATCCTGTCGATGGCGACCAGATTGCCGTGATCGGGACCAACAAGAAGCTCCTGATTTTCCCGCTGGAAGAGTTGCCTGAAATGGCGCGTGGCAAAGGCGTCAAACTCCAGGCCTATCGAGGCAAAGACAAGCTCGCAGATGCCAAGACATTCACCGCAGAGGAAGGCTTTGCGGTGACAGATGCGGCTGGCCGCTCGCGGACATTCCCTGACTGGGAAGAGTGGCTCGGCAAGCGCGCACAGGCCGGCAAGGCTGCGCCAAGAGGCTTTCCGAAATCCGGCACATTCACCGGCTAGCTTGTCACGCAGAAGAGGCGGGTTTACTCATCCCGTCGGGGCGTATTTCGAGGTGGAGGGACCTCCATGACATTTATCTATATTCTTATCGGGGCGATGGCGATCGTGGTCGTCTTCCTGATCGGTATCTACAATTCGCTGGTCGCCAAGCGGCAGCGCTGCAATCAGGCTTTCGCGGACATCGACGTCCAGCTGAAGCAGCGCCAGAACCTGATCCCCAATCTCGTGGAGACGGTGAAAGGCTATGCCAGCCATGAACGCCAGACGCTCGAAGAGGTGGTCCAGGCGCGCAATTCAGCCGTGGCGGCGCAGTCGCCAGGTGAGATGGCACAGGCTGAAGGCGCCCTCACCAGCGCGCTTGGCCGTCTCTTTGCGCTTTCCGAATCCTATCCCGATCTCAAGGCGAATGAGAACTTCAAGGATCTGCAGGATGAGCTGTCGGTCATCGAGGACAAGCTCGCCGCCGCGCGCCGCTTCTACAATGCTGCCGTACAGGACTATAACACCTCGCGCGAGCAATTCCCCAATTCCATCGTCGCGGGCATGTTCAATTTCGAGGAACGTGAATTCTTCGACCTTGGCGGCGACCGCACGGCGCTTTCAAATGTGCCGGAAGTGAAGTTCTAGGCAGTCAGATACAATCGTGACCCGTTTAGAATCCCGGTCTTTCCGTTTGAAAGACCGGGATTTTTCTCAGTCCGCCTGTAGTGAGGGCAGCCATGTCGCGAGCTCGGGAATGAAGGCGACAGCAAGGATCATCAGAAGCTGAAGGCCGATGAAGGGCAGGGCGCCCTGCCAGATGTCGATTGTGCGAACCTGGTCGGGCGCGGCGCCGCGAAGATAGAAGAGGGCAAAGCCGAAGGGCGGCGTCAGGAAACTCGTCTGCAGGTTAAGCGCCATGAGAATGGCCAGCCAGACCGGGTCAAATCCCATGATGATCAGCGGCGGCGTCACCAGCGGCACGACGACGAACACGATCTCGATGAAGTCGAGAAAGAAGCCCAGCACGAACATGACGAGCATGGCGCCGATCAGTGCGCCCCAGCGTCCGCCGGGGATCGATTCCAGCAGGTCCGCCACCATCTCGTCGCCACCAAAGCCGCGAAAGACCAGAGAAAAGAGTGACGCACCAATCAGGATCAGGAAGACCATCGCTGTGATGTGAACACCGCTCTTGAGTGCCAGCGATAGAAAGCCGCGCCGGTGCAGGATTGCCATTCCGGCAAGGATGCCGGCCAGAAAGACGATGCCCGCGGCCACGATGATCGCAATGCCGGTCACGGTCAGCGCATCGGTCGAGGCTACACCAAGACGCAAATCCATTACATTGCGGACCAGCAGGATGACGACAAGCGCCGCGAAGGCGGCAAGGATCAGCCATTCCAGCTTGCGGTCGCCAGCCTCACCGAGCCGCAGCCCTGCGAGGAGGAGAGCGCCGCCCACGCCGATAGACGCCGCTGCCGTTGGCGTTGCAATGCCGCCCAGAATGGCGCCGAGCACGGCAATGATGAGAAAGAGCGGCGCGCCGAGACCAAAGGCGACTTCCCTTGTCGTGAGGGGCAGGCTGGTATCGTCGATCACCGGTGGGCACGTGCTGGGGCGGAGCACCGACATCACAGCAATCCAGGCGAGATAGAAACCGACCAGCAGAAGTCCGGGCAGCAGGGCGCCAGCAAAGAGGTCGCCGACCGAGACGACGAAGCTGCCGACATTCATTTCATTGGCGGCCTGGCTGGCTGCGTTTGAGACCGCGTCGGCAAGCAGGATAAGCACGATACTGGGCGGAATGATCTGGCCGAGCGTACCCGACGCCGCGATCGTGCCCGTCGCGAGCTTTGGATCGTATTTCTGGGCCAGCATGGTCGGCAGGGCGATCAGCGTCATGGTGATGACGGTGGCGCCGACAATGCCTGTAGAGGCCGCCAGCAGGGCGCCGACCAGCACAACAGCATAGCCAAGGCCGCCGCGCAGCCGGCCGAGCAGGCGTCCGGCGATGTGAAGCAGATCCTCTGCCACCCGGGAACGTTCCAGAATGACCCCCATGAGAACGAACAGGGGGACGGCCACCAGGGTTTCATTCTGCATGATGGACCCGCCCTGGATGCGGCTGGGCAGTGACCGCAGAAGGTGTTCGGGGAAGACGCCGAAACTCATGCCTAACAGGGCGAAGAGAAGCGCCACCCCGCCAAGGGTGAGCGCGACCGGATAGCCCGCGAGCAGGGCGCCAATGGCTGTCAGGAACATCAGCAGCGCGAGGAGGAATTCAAGCTCCATAATGACGCTCCTGCGGTGAGGCGGGATCAACCGGGGCTTCGAAACCTGTCAGTCGCAAGGCGGCGCGCAGGGCAACCGACAGACCAGCAAGGATCAGCAGGATGGCGAAAACAGGGACCAGCGTCTTGAACAGGAAGAGGAGCGGCAGGCCGTCGCTTTCGCGGGAGCCTTCAAACAGCGACCACGCCCTCGCAAGCCCCTGTTCCCCGGTGGTCAGGAGCCGGATACAGATCGGGAAGAGAAGAAGATAGGTGCCTGCCAGTTCGATCCAGTTGCGCCCATTTTCCCCAAATCGCGGCCGCAGAATGTCCACCCGGACATGAGCGTCGTCGCGAAGGGCGCTGGCCGCGCCCAGCATGAACATGGCCGCGAACGCGTAGATCACCGACTCCGACAGCCAGGTCGCGGTCAGGGCGAGCGCATAGCTCGCGATGACGACAATGAGCTGCAGAAGGAAGAGGAGGATCGCCGCAAGCATCGCCGCGCGCAAGGCCCACTCAATCGCTGCATCCAGACCGTTTGCCAGCCTCTCTCCCGCATCATGAAGCGGCTTAGGTATGACAAGGATGAAAAGCGGGAAGAGGAGAAGGGGGGACGCGATGAGCCCGATCCACTTCAGGAAACTGCCGATCGTCAGGAAGACTTGCGGATCCATGGCGAGCCTAGCCCTGGCTCTGCCGGCCAAGCGCGCGGGCCGCATAATACGGCCCGTCCGAGACCGCCGCCCATCCGGTCATCTTGTTCAAGCCTGCCTCGAAGCTTTCATAGATACGCTTTTCGATCCCGTCGCGTCCCGAATCTGCGCGCACATCGCGGGAGGCTTCGGCCATCGCCTTGACGACATCGTCCGGGAAGGAGCGCAACTGCACGCCATGTTCGCGCACCAGAAGGTCGAGATAGACCGAGTTCTGATAAGTGAACTCCCCCAGCGAGGTGTGATTGACTGACTCGCAGGCGGCCTTGATCAGGGCCTGCTCGCTTTCGCTCAGCCTGTCCCAGAGATTGAGATTGATGCCGACCGCCAGACTGGCGCCCGGTTCATGGAAGCCGGGCCCGTAATAATACGGCGCCTCGCGGTAGAAGCCGAGCGAATAGTCATTCCATGGCCCGACCCATTCGGTCGCGTCGATATTGCCCGTCTGGAGCGCCTGATAGATTTCACCGCCCGGCAGCGCCTTGGCAGAGCCGCCCAGGGCGCGCAGCACGTCGCCGCCCTGACCGGGAATGCGCATCTGAAGGCCGACAAGATCGTCGAGGCTGTTGATCTCGCGCCGGAACCAGCCGCCCATCTGGTGGCCTGTATTGGCGCCCTGCAGCGGCTTGATGCCAAAGCCGGCCGACAACTCATCCCAGAGGGCCTGTCCGCCGCCGAAATCGATCCAGCCCATGATTTCCTGCGCCGTCATGCCGAAGGGGACAGCGGTAAAGAAAGGATAGGCCGTGGACTTGGCGGTCCAGTAATACTCGGCGCCGTGATACATGTCGGCAGAGCCGTTCGCGACCGCGTCGAAGCTTTCGAAGGCCGGCACCAGCTCGCCGGCAGCAAAGACCTTCACCTCGATCATGCCGTCGGACATTGCAAAGATGCGTTCGGCGACCCGCTCTGCCGCCCGGCCGAGCCCTGGCAGGCCCTTCGGCCAGGTCGTCACCATGTTAAGCTGCCGGCGGTTCCGGCTGATTGAGGGCGCGGCGAGTTTGCTTGTGCTCTCCGGACGGCCAAAGGAGGCGGCTGCACCACCTATGCCAAGAAGCCCTGCGCCCAGCAGGTTGCGTCTACGTATCATGTCCTCCCCCGATCCTCAGGATCGCCCGGCACCCCCTCATTCGGTGCGGGTTCTATTCACCCTCTTGAAGCGGACGCCAGACCGGCCCGTCAAGGACTTCCAGCGGCTGGAAGCGGCGTTTGTAGTCCATCTTGGGGCTCTGCTTGATCCAGTAGCCGAGATAGACATGCGGCAGGCCGTAGTCCTGCGCGCTGCGGATATGGTCCAGGATCAGGTAGGTGCCGAGGCTGCGCCGGGGCTGGCGCGTGTCGAAAAAGGTGTACACCATCGAAAACCCGTCGCGCAGCACGTCGGTCAGGGAGACAGCGATCAGCGGCGAGTCTTCCTCCGGTCCTTCGCGGTACTCGAACATAAGGGTCTGCACAGGGGTCTCGTTCACCATGCCGGCAAATTCACGAAAGCCCATATCCGACATGCCGCCGCCTTCATGGCGCGAAATCAGATAGCGTTTGAGCAGCCTGTACTGCTCACGCGTCGCTTTCGGCGCGACGGGCCGGCGCATGAGATCCTCATTGCGCTTCAGGATACGTTTCTGGTTGCGGCTGGCCGTAAAACCGGAGGCATCGACGCGCACGCTGCGGCAGGCATTGCAGGACGGGCAGGCCGGACGGTAGGCGACCGACTGGCTGCGCCGGAAGCCGGCCTCGCTCAGCTGGTTATGAAGCGCGTCCGGTGAAGCCTGGTTGAGATGGGTAAACGCCTTCCGCTCCATCTGGCCGTCCAGATAGGGGCAGGGAGTTGCGCCGGTGACATAGAAACGTAGTCCGCGGCCCACGCCCGGAACGGTGAATAGCGACTCATCCAGTTTCATCGTCATCGATTAAGGCACTCAAATATCAAAACGCCAAGGGGCCATTAACGTGAATGCGATCCACATCACAACCAAAAGTGGCCCACCGAACTTTATGAAGTCTGAAAATCTGTAATGACCGGGGGCCATTACAAGCATGTTCGTCTGATAGGCGATAGGCGAGGCGAAACTGCAATTCGATGCATATATGACGGCGAGGATATAGGGCAGAGGGTCGCTCCCCGTTGTCTGGGCTGCTTCCAGCGCGACCGGCGCAAACAGGACGGCGGTGGCCGCATTGCTCAGGATATTCGTCAGGATCGCGACGCAGAGAAAGATGGTCGACAGGATGACGACGGGTCCATAGGGCGCGGCGAGGTTGACCACGCCATTGGCGATCAGCGTGGCGGCACCTGTCCGCTCCAGCGCCGTACCCATGGCGAGCGCTGCGGCGATCACAAGGAAGATGCGGATATCGAGCGCCCGGCTGGCCTGTCTCGTGTTCAGGCACTGGGTCACGATCATCGCGAAGGCGGCGAGAACCGAGGCGACAAGAATGCTGGTGATACCGCTTGCCGCCAGCACCACCATGCCCAGAGCGATCAGCCGCGCTGCGAGGCTATGCGCCGTGAAGGGGATCTCCTTCTGCGACCATTCCAGAAGGATGATGTCGCGGCTGGTACGAAGGTCCTGGAACACCGTCTGCGGCGCACACAGCAAGAGCGTGTCCCCGGCTTCCAACCGGATCTGTCCGAGCTTTGACCGTATCATGCGCGACCGTCTCTGGATCCCGAGGACGACCGCAGAGGTCAGCCGCCGGAAGCCCAGCATTTCCACCGTCCGCCCCGCCATGCGAGAGCCCGGTGCGATCACCGCCTCGATCAGGCTGAGCTGGGGCAGGGAGGTGTCGACCTCTTCTGTCCCGCTGTCCTGCCAGATCTGCTGCAAAAGGCCCGGCTTTGCCGCGAGGAGTTCGCTGATCGCCTTGCGGGTCGCGGCGACGATGACGAGGTCTCCGGGACGAAGCTGCACGTCATCAAAGGGCGGCAGCATGGCGCGCTCGCCGCGCTGGATCAGTCTTACCGTCATGTCCTTTAGGTCAGGGAACATGCCGGCGACGGGAGATTTGCCGACAAGGAAATGGTCCTGTGTCACCTCGAACTGGGCCACGAACTGTTTGCCGCTGGGCACCACTTCCTGCGCGAACGTCTCACGGTCGGGCAGCAGGAAACGCGAAAAGATCGCGATATAGACAAGCCCTACGCCCGCAAGCAACAGCCCCATCGGCGTCTGCTCGAAGAAGCCGAGGGATATGCCTTCGGTGCGGCGATAGGCGTCGGCGGCAAGAAGGTTTGTCGAGGTGCCGATCAGTGTGGTCATGCCGGCCAGGATGGACACGAAACTCAGCGGCATCATGAGGCGCGAGGGTGACGCCTTCATCCGCATGGCAATCGCGCTCATGACCGGCAGGAACATGATGACAACGGGCGTATTATTGGTGAACGCGCTTATGGCGAAGACGGCCAGGAAGGTCAGAAAAAGCGTCGAAACAGGCCGTTTGCCATAGGAGCGCACCAGCGACTTGGTCGGCCCTTCAATGGCGCCGGTTTGAAAGAGGCCCTGTCCAACAACCAGAAGCGCCATGATGGTGATCAGGGCCGGGTTGCCGAACCCCTGGAGCAGGTCAGCGGAACTGATCGGCTCGTCGCCCACGCCGGTCGCTCCCGGCAGGGCGAAGACCAGCAGCAGGGCGAGGATCACCCCGATAGAAACCAGCTCCATCGACCAGCGGTCCAGCACGTAAACGACAATCGTGCACGCAATGACGAAGAGGCTGGCCCACATCGGCCAGTTGGCGATCAGCTCTGAATCCATCCAGCCTCCCGACCGCCTTGACCAGCTCATGGCTGGTCGCGCGGCATCAATCTAGATGGACGACTATGCTCAAGCGCCGGTTTTGAGGCAAGCTGGTGGCCGCATCATCCAGCGGACGGGTATCGGCGAGGCCCGCCACGCTGCGAATGCGCGCAGGGTCGAGCCCTTCAGCAAGCAGCGCCCGGCGCGCGGCATTGGCACGATCTGCCGAGAGGTCCCAGTTGGAATAGCCCATCCGGTGGATCGGATCACTGTCGGTATGGCCCTCAATGGAAACGCCATAATCGACAAGCGAAAGGGCAGACGCGGTCATGGCAATCAGGTCTTTGCCGCGCGGGTTGAGCAGGGGGGAGCCTTTCTCGAACAGAGGCGCGCGATCAAGGTCCATGAGTTCGATGCGAACGCCGTTTTCGAGTTTTTGAAGCGAGACATAGGTGAGGTTCTGGTCGAAAAGCGGTGAGGACTTCAGCGTTGCGGCAAGCTGGTCCGCGCGCGCTGGTTCGTGCCGCTCCGGCACGAGTGACATGGCCGAAAGCGAGGGCGCTGCGCCGAATTGTTCTGCCACGCTTTCCTTTTGCTCTGGCGTCGCCCCGTGGACAAGCCATAGCACCAGGAACAGCGCACAGAGCGCTGTCAGGAAGTCCGCATAAGCGAGCTTCCATCCGCCGGTCTGGCGGATCGGCGCCAAGGGCATTCTGCCCCTGGCCCGCGACAAGGCGTTTACATCAGCCATCAGGTCCGATCTTTCTGATCTTCACTGACGGCTCTAGGCTACTCGATTTGAGATCAGGTTTGGCGAGATGTTGTAATTTCAAACAAATCTGGCCGTCTTGCCGAAGCCGCTCTAAGTGGGCACCAGAGGATAGAGTCTCGCCCGGCATATGGCTGCGGTGAGTAAGACCTGAGAGGACTTCATGACCAATTGCGCATTTCTTGGACTGGGTGTCATGGGCTTTCCGATGGCTGGCCATCTGGCGGCCAGTGGACACGATGTAACTGTCTGGAACCGGACAGGTGCAAAATCGGCAGACTGGGAAAGCAAGCACAAGGGTAAGGCGGCCGAATCCGCCGCCGACGCTGTAAAGGACGCTGATTTCGTCTGCCTCTGCCTCGGTGACGACCCGGACGTGGAGGCGGTCTTCGATCAGATCGAGGATAGTCTGAAAGCCGGTTGCATCGTCATCGATCACACAACCGCCAGTGCGCAGCTTGCCCGCAATCTCTTTGAGCGCTGTAATTCACGCGGGGCCCATTTCATAGATGCGCCCATTTCCGGCGGTCAGGCTGGTGCAGAGGCCGGCAAGCTTACCATCATGTGCGGCGGCGAGGACGATGCCATGGAGAAGGCGCGTCCTGTCATGGAGGCTTATGGCGCGCGTATCACCCATATTGGCGAGAGCGGCGCGGGACAGCTTGCCAAATCGGTCAACCAGATCTGTATCGCAGGGATCGTACAGGGCCTGTCGGAGGGGATCCATTTTGCCGAAAGCAATGGCCTCGACGTGGCCAAGGTGATGGAAGCCATTTCCGGTGGGGCCGCCCAGAGCTGGCAGATGGAAAACCGCTGGAAGACCATGGCCGCACGAGAGTTCGAGCATGGTTTTGCGGTTGACTGGATGCGCAAGGACTTGCGTATCGCCCTCAAAGCTGCGCGTGACAGTGGAGCCCGTCTGCCGGTGACCGCGCTGGTCGATCAGTTCTATGCCGACGTTCAGGCCGATGGCGGTAATCGCTGGGACACGTCCAGCCTCGTCACCCGTTTCGGCCCACCACGAAAGCGTTGATTTGAAACAGGTCGAAATTCACCTGAAGAAACGCGATAGCGACACGGTCATTCGGGCGATCAAGGCATTTGAGCCCGTCGACTGGATCCAGTTCGATATTGAGCAGGCCGACCGGAAGATGATCCGCGTCCTTGCCCATGACGGGCGCTGCCAGATCCTCATCGATGCAGCGTCCGAAGCGCTTCAGGACTGCCGCGACTGGCGCATCACCATGATCCCGGTCGAGGCAAGCCTGCCTGAGCCAAGAGAGCTTGAGCAGGATGAGGCCGCCAGCGACCTTCGCGTCCTTCGCGAGGAATTGCTCGATGACGTGACCAAGGATGCGACCCTTACGCGCGATTTCCTTATCCTGTCGGGGCTCTCGACGATCGTGGCGGCGATTGGTCTCAACGCCGATGGCGTGGCGGCGGTGATCGGCGCCATGGTGATTGCGCCACTCCTCGGGCCCATCCTCGGTTTCGCGCTCGGCGCTGGGCTGGGCAATATGGGCTTGCTGCGTCAGTCTGGCCTGACGCTTGCGGCAGGGCTTGGGACGGCCTTGCTTGTCGCCTTCCTGATCTCATTCTTCCTCCCGCTGAACACTGGCAGTGAAGAGCTTATGGCCCGTACGCAGGTCACGTTGGATAGCGTGGCTCTTGCCCTGGCTGCGGGTGCGGCAGCAGCGCTGTCCATGGCCCAGGGTAACTCCGCCGGCCTGGTCGGTGTTATGGTGGCTGCAGCCCTACTGCCGCCCGGCGCTGCCTTCGGCCTTTTCGTCGGCGCGCAGGAGTGGTCATTCGCCATGCGCTCGGGTCTTTTGCTGACCCTCAACATCATCTGCCTGCTCGTCTCGGCGCTGGCCGTTTTCCGCCTCAAGAATATCAAACCACGTGGCTGGCTGGATCAGCAGAACGCCACCCGCGCCTTCTGGATCAACCTGTCAATCTCCGCGATCCTGCTTGTCGCGATGATGGTGCTGATCGTGGTTCTCGATCTTGGAGAACAGGTCTCCATCGGTAATTGAGCGATCGTGGCGCTGGGCGGCAGGCCTGTCTGAGACTCCGGCCTAATCCAGCTCGTCAAAGATTTCGGAGAGGAGCTGATCTAGGCGCCTGCGCGTGAGGGATGAACTCAGGGAGGAGTCGTTGGCGAAGACGGCAAAGGCATAGCGCTCGCCGCTCGGCGTTTCGAAATAACCTGCCAGTGCACCGACCCCGGTCAGGCTGCCGGTCTTTGCGTGAAGGCGGCCGGTTTCGGCCAGCTCACGGAACCTGTATTTGAGCGTGCCGTTCTCGCCGGGCCTGGCCATGTTCCCAAGCCATGTCTCAAACCAGCTTTGCTGACTGGCCCACACCAGGAGGTCTGTCATCGCCGAGGGGGTAATCCGGTCATAGACGGAAAGGCCCGAGCCATCAGCAAAATTGAACTCGCTTCTCGCCGCACCCGCATCGACCATCATGTCTCCCATGAGCTCCAGCCCGGATTCCTGAGAGCGGTCGCGTGCGGTGAGTGAAATGTGATGGAGAAGGACTTCGGTGTAGAAATTATTGCTCTTGTGGAGGATTTCTTCGAGCAGATCGGCAGGGTCGGGCGCGGGCAGGGCGAAATCAGCCGGCTGATCGGCAGCCTCGTCTTCCACGGCTTCAGGCTCATGCACGATTTCGCCGCGGAACACCGGCCCATGCACTGTCACACCGCGCGACTGCAGCATGGCCTTGAAGACTTCGCCCGCATAGAGCGCCGGGTCGTCCAGGCCGAACTGAAGATGTACCGGCGGCGAAGCAAGCGGCAGGCGCCCCAGAAGGAAGGCCTCCTGCGCGCCCGGCCGGCGGATAAGATCCAGATTGAACTGGCGCGTCGACACGGTCTGGGCCTCATCCGTGTTGATCTTGAAGAAGGGTGTCCACTCCCAGGAGACCTCTGGCGGCTGGCCCTGCCGGTTGCCAGGTGTCAGGCGGGCGCGCGCGACACCGCCATCAATGCTCAGCGAGGAGATCGCCGTCGCATAGCCGAAGCGGAAATCCTCATGTGTCCAGCCGGTCGGCCAGTGTGGCGGCTGGAAAAGGGAATCGTCGACATCGATCGCTGCAATGTCGGTTACCCCGCTCTCTGCCACGGCATCTGCCAGCAATTGCAGACAGTTGCCTTCACAGCGTCCTGTCGCGGAAAGGCTGGGATCGCCGGCGCCTTTGAGAACCAGATTGGGATAGGGTGACGTGGATACAGACTCCAGATTAACACTTGTCCCGCCAGGCCAGCGCCCGGAGTCGAAATCACCCAGCAGTCGGAAAGCGGCCGATGTGGTGACAAGTTTGAGCGTCGAGGCCGGAGCAAATCGCTGGTCTTCCGAAAGGCCGAAGACCTGCTCCCCATCAAGTGAGACCACGGAGACCCCCCAGCGCCCGCCGTCAAGGTCAGGCAAGGAGACCGCATCGCTAGGTATAGTCTGTGCCTGCGCCGCCAACGAACCAAGGGCGAGGCTGGCGAGGAGGGTCGTGAGGACCTTGAGCCCGCTTTTGGGGAAGGGAAGGGGGAGGTCTCTAGTCATTCAGGATCTGCGCGGCTGCTTCTGCGAAATAGGTGATGACACCGGCTGCGCCCGCCCGCTTGAAGCAGAGCAGCGTTTCCATCATCACGCGCTCCTCGTCGATCCAGCCATTCTGTCCCGCTGCCTTGATCTGGGCATACTCACCAGAAACCTGGAAAGCGATAGTTGGCACGGCGAAGGTCTCCGAGACCCGGCGGATGATATCGAGATAGGGCAGGCCGGGCTTTACCATGACAAGATCGGCGCCCTCGGCGATATCCATCGCCACTTCGCGCAGCGCCTCGTCGCTATTGGCCGGGTTCTGCTGATAGGTCTTCTTGTCCCCTTTCAGCGCCGAGGCCGAGCCGATGGCATCGCGGTAGGGGCCATAGAAGCCGCTCGCATATTTCGCGGCATAGGAGAGGATCATGGTGTTTGAGAACCCACCCTCTTCGAGAGCGGTCCGAATCGCTCCGACGCGGCCATCCATCATGTCGGACGGGGCGACGATATCGGCGCCAGCTTCTGCCTGGACCACGGCCTGCTGGCGCAGAAGCTCGACTGTATCGTCATTGCGGACATAACCGGCTTCATCGACCACCCCGTCATGGCCATGAATGGTGAAGGGGTCCAGCGCGACGTCGCAGATCACGCCCACTTCGGGCGCGGCGTCCTTCATGGCCTTGATAACGGTCGGTATGAGGCCGTCCTTGTTCAGTGCCTCGCTGCCGGTCTCGTCCTTTCTTGATGGGTC
Organism: uncultured Henriciella sp.; assembly: GCF_964005855.1. NCBI lineage: Bacteria > Pseudomonadati > Pseudomonadota > Alphaproteobacteria > Hyphomonadales > Hyphomonadaceae > Henriciella > uncultured Henriciella sp. The sequence continues at coordinate 90,456 of NZ_CAXFSW010000004.1, read as the reverse complement.
GATATGCGGAAAGATCGCAATTGCCGGAATGCCGAGATCCCTGGCGCGCCTTGCGGCCTTGGCGGCTTCGTCAACGTTGAGCCGGTCCAGCCCTGGCATGGAGCCCACGGGAACCTTGGCGTCCTCGCCATCATGCACAATCATCGACCAGATGATGTCGCTGGGCGTCAGCGCGTGTTCACCGGAAAGCTCGCGTATCCAGCCGGAGTGGCGGAGACGTCTCAGACGTGTTGCCGGGAATGTCTGCGGAAAAGGAGAAGTCATGCAGGCCTACTTATATCTCTGTCAGGAATGTCGAACGGTTTTTTGCCATGAATATGCGTTTGGAAACATCCATGAATGGCGCCTGAGCACGCTCAATCTCATGCATCTACGTCTCAAGCGCATCGCGCGGTAGCTCCACGAACCCCGCCGAGGCATAGAAAGGCGCATTCCAGGCAAGGTCGCGAAATGTGGAAAGGACAATTTGGAGCAAATAGGGCCGAAGCGGCGATATCAGCTGCGATCACGGCCTTTGTCTCTGAGGCGCGGGCAGGGCGAACGACCATGTCCGGTTCTCTCCATCCCCGCTCATTCTCACCATCGGATTGCCGGGCCTGTTTCATGTAAAAGGCCTTACAGACAATTGGCGTGATTTATAAGCGGATCGTCTTGGCGCTGAGCAGCCGGATGCCCGCCAGCGGGCCGCGCTGCCACTGACGGCGGGCGTCGCAGCGTTTCAGCTTGGAACCGTCGGGGCTGATGATCTCCACCGTAAACGTCTCGGGCAGGATGGATGTCTTGTTCAGCAGGATCTTTGCACCGCGCTGTGACATGTCCTTTACGACAAATGACATCTTGAACCCGGTCTCGAGAATAAGTGTTCCGGTCGTATTCACTTCAAAGCGCGGGAAGTCGCGTTGTTCTTGGGGATCAGACTCTGCCATTTCGATCTTCGATTGCATGATCTTGTCTTCTACGCGTTTTCTACACTGTTTCCGGAAGAGCCGGTACTTTGTGCCAGTACGTGTCTGAATGCTAATGCAGCGTGCGCTTCTAAGGTTTCCTAAAGGTTGATAGGCCCAATTGTGGCTGAATTTACGTCCGATGTTAACCGGATTGCCGGGTTTTGTTAACGAATCGGCGATTCGCAGACCCCTTGTTTAACGAAATATCAGGATGAAGCGCGTAACTCTGTTCAAACTACAACAAAAGTTGAGTGATGATGGTGGTTACAATGAACAACACTGCACAAGCAGTGACCGGAGAAGATACGGTCGCTGAATCTTTCCTGAAGTCTCTTTCGCTTCTTGAGCAGGCGCACCGCCGCCTCCACGATGTGGTCAAGGACGATCTGGAGCGGGGTGGCGAGCGCCATCTCACCGGTGTCCAGGCGCTTCTCCTCTATGAAATTGGCGAAGGCGAGACGCCGGCCTCCATTCTGCGCGCACGTGGCGCTTTTGCTGGCACAAGTCTCTCCTACAATATCAAGAAGCTCCAGGAGGGTGGTTATCTGGTCCAGTCGCGCTCGGAAGCCGACAAGCGGACCGTGCATCTTCGTCTCACCGAGCGCGGCCACAAGGTTCGCAAGCGCGTTGAGGGCCTGTTCGCCAAACAGGCAGATGCGCTTGAGCCGACGGCGAGTGTCCGGCCGATGGATCTGACCCAGCTCAACAAGACCGTGTCGCGTCTGGAGCGCTTCTGGTCCGACCAGATCCGCTTCCGTCTCTAATTTTCGGCTTCAACCATTGGCGGAGGGCGTTATAGCTCTCCGCGAATGGTTCGAAGACTGCTATGCCTGACCTTCCTGTTGATTTCGCAACAGGCCGAGGCCAGCCCCTGGGGGCGGCCCGATGATGGCGTTTATACGCGCGCTGCGCTCCACACTGGCGAGGTCGAAGGACTCTCAGCCTCCCGCGTCGATCTCTATGGCGAATATGGGGTGAGCGAGCGCTGGACGGCGACGGCGAAATATGAGCGCGTCACCTTTGACGGGTTTTCCGAGTTCGCCGCAAGCGGCTGGCGGACCACCCTCAGGCGCACTTTTCCCTTGTCCGGAAATATGGTCGCTTCGCTTGAAGGCGGCGCCCTGGAGGGCGAGGCCATTGGCGGCGCCTCCGGTTGCCAGTCCTTTGGAGGAGAGGCGCGCGGCGGTATCGGTCAGTCCTTCACATTCGGTTCAAGCTCGAACAGGGGCGACAAGAGACGCCGTTACGGGTTCTGGTTCGCTGAAGTGGCGACAAGGGCGCATTCGGACGGTTGCCAGCGCTATCGGCTTGAAACCGGTATTGGCCGGGAAGTCAGTACGGATATCTGGCTGATCGCGCAGGCCTGGTTCGATCAGGGGTCGGAAAACGCCCGCTCACAGAAATATCAGGCGGAGTATCTCTGGCGGCGTGGCGCGCTCGACCTGTCTGTCGGGTCGCTGGTAGAGCTTGGCGGTGAATTTGAAGAGACTGCTGTCTTCTTCTCGATTGCACGCAGGTTCTAGTCCTCAGCGTCGGTCGGGGCGTCCTGCGGAGCCGCTTCGCCCCCATATCCGCTTTCGACCATCAGATAGGCGATAACGGCGTGGCGGGCATCCGGGCGATGCACCCCGGCAAAGCTCATCCGGTTGCCCGGCAAGTAGTCGCGTGGATTGGTCAGCCACTCTTCAAGCCGTTCCGGTGTCCATTCGAAGTCTGCGGACTGGAGTGCGCCGGAGTACTGAAAGTCGCTGACGGTGCCGACCTCACGCCCGAACAGACCGTAAAGGTTGGGCCCAACCAGATGGCGCGCGCCTTCGGCGATGGTGTGGCAGGACTGGCAATTCTTGAAAGTCCGGCGCCCAAGGCTGTAATCAGCTTGGGAGTAAGGGGCCGGCAGATTCGCGAACTCTGACTGATGCGCGCTAGGCGTTTGCGAGGGTGCTGCCTCGGCTGGAGGCGCCGCAGCAGGTTCGGCGGCCCTCTGCGCGGGCGCAGGCGCGGCCGTGGTGCTCGTCGTATCGTCGCACGAGACGGCAAGGGCCATCGGAAAAATACTGCATATAAACAAGCATTTGAAGCTAAAGTCTGACATTTAAAAATGTCCATTCGATTGCATCGTGCATATGCACGAACAGGGTTTTCCCAGCCAGATAAAGGCTGGGGGAGCAGCCCGTAAAAGCTGGGAATTCAACATATTCATAAAGCGCGGACTTAACCGGCTTTGCTTAGTGTGAGGCGTAACAGGCCTGCTGCCAGCGCTGAATGAGACAGATTGAGGCAGCCTCAATGGAGTGCCTTTTCGTCCCGCCATGTCCCTTCGTATCACCCTCTCTCTGCTCTGCCTGATCGCATTCAGCCTGCTCGCAGGTGTGTTTGAAGCCACTGCAGACCCATCCTATGGGCAAAGGAATGACCTCTCGTCTCGGCTCATTGAAAGCGGAGCAGGGCGCCTCCCGTCCAGCGCCAGCTTGTCCCTCCAGCTGCCAGATGGCGGGCGGCGTGCGGGGCGGGTGGAACGCCCGCAATCTTTCGTCTCCAGGCGCGCGCAAATCGATGCGGCGATGGCTGATCTGTTCGCCGGAGAACTACGCCTGCAGGCCGGGGGGATTCAGCATGACGAAGCCATTCATGATGCGGGCATCGCCAATAGGCCGCCCGCAAGGACGCGGTTGGACTGGCGCAGCCAGAGGGCGTGGGCAGGCTTTCTTCTGGAGGCCTCGTTGACGATGCCGAGGGGCGGGGATGGGGGCACCGGGGCGCGCCTGCGTGGAGATCTGGAACAGGCGGCGCGCCCCGATAAGGGCGGCGCATCACCTGCGCCGCCTCTGGTGCAGCCGGTCCTGCGAACGCGTCAAAGCGTACCTGCAGAGCCTGAGGCCGCTCTTCATCGCGCGACGTTCGACATCTCCGATATGGCCGGCAGGCACGCGCCGGGAACCGCAAAGCGATCTCCCCGCGACAGCGGTGCGCCCTCAGAGGTGTTTGAAGATGTGGCGGCCCAGCTTCGCGGGACTGTCTTCATCGATAATGACACAGACGGTCTGCCAGGCGCCGGCGACACGCGCCTGGAGGGCGAGGGTGTGACCCTTACAGCTCTGGACACCGGTGAGGTGACCACCCACCGGTCAGCCTCTTTCGGCCAGTATGTCTTTGAGGGTGTGGCCCCCGGCCAGTATACCCTGTCTGTCGATATCGGCTGGGAGAGGATTGAGACCAGCCTCCACGTGCCGCCCGGCGGGCGGTTTCAGCGCGTGGACGTTGCCCTGTCTCAGGAGCTGTTTCGGCCGCCAGACAGGAGCGCCTCGCATAAGCGCCAGTTTGCGATGCTCGAATGAAAAGAGCCCGGCCTTTGCGGGCCGGGCTCTCTGAACCAGTTGTACAGGCTGTGGCCTATTCTTCGTCTTCGCTCAGAAGCTCCTCGCGGGAGACTTTCTCTTCCTCGATCTCAACCGTGTCGAGGAGGTGGTCGACAACCTTGTCCTCATAGATCGGGGCACGCAGCTGGGCCATGGCGTTCTCATTCTTCTGGAAGAATTCGAGCACCTGACGCTCCTGACCCGGATAGCGCTGGGCTTCGCGGATGAGCGCCTGCTGGACTTCCTGCTCGGAAATCTTGATCTCCTGAAGGCGGCCGATTTCGGCGAGGACGAGGCCGAGGCGCACGCGGCGCTCTGCGATCTTGCGATACTCTTCCTTCAGCTCGTCCTCAGACTTGTCCTTGTCCTCGTCGCTGACGCGGCCGGCATCCATTTCGGACTGAAGCTGCTGCCAGATCTGGTCGAATTCCATGTTGACCATTTTTGGCGGCAGCTCGAAGTCGTGACGCTCATCGAGTGCGTCGAGAAGATGACGCTTGGCCTTTGCGCGCGAGGCGTTGTCAAGCTCTTGCTGAAGCTGGGTCTTCAGCATGTCTTTCAGTTCTTCGAGCGAGTCGATGCCAAGGCCCTTGGCGAACTCTTCATCGATGTCCGGCTTCTTCGGCGCGCGGACCTCATTGACCTTCACTTCGAAGACAGCGGCCTTACCGGCGAGATGCTCAGCCTGGTATTCTTCAGGGAAGGTAACCTCGACGTCCTTTTCCTCACCGGTCTTGAGGCCGATGAGCTGGTCTTCGAAGCCCGGAATGAAGCTGCCGGAGCCGAGGACCAGCGTGTGGCCTTCTGCGGCGCCGCCTTCGAAAGGCTCGCCATCAATCTTGCCCAGGAAGTCGATGACCACGGCGTCGCCTTCGCGCGCCTTTGCGGTCTTTCCGCGGGCCTCATACTTCATGTTATTCTCGGCGACCTGATCGAGCGTCTCTTCGAGTTGCGCGTCATCGACTTCGGCGACTGGCTTCTTGATCTTGATGCCCGACATGTCGGCCGGTTCGAAGTCCGGCATGACATCGACATGCATGTGGTAAGCGAGGTCTTCTTCGCCCTCGAGCACTTTCTCCATGTCGCTTTCCATGTGCATGTCCGGCTGGGAAGCGGGGCGCACATCGGCGTCGGTGATGGCCTTTTCGGAGGACTCTTTCATGGCCGCTTCGACCACTTCGCCCATGATCGACTTGCCGAACATCTTGCGCACGTGGGAGGCGGGCACCTTGCCGGGGCGGAAGCCCTTGAGGCGCATCTGCGGGCGAATCTCCTCGATCCGCTCATCGAGACGCGTTTTCAGCTCACTTGCAGGCACCTTGACCTTGTAAGTGCGGCTCAGGCCATCAGTCGTTTCGGTGCATTCCATCTTGTCATTCCTTGTGCCGTTGAGCCCCGTGGCTTTAGGCTTTGGCGTTGGTTTTTCCTAGAAGCGGCGCTGTATGTCACAGCGGGTCTGGACTGTCCATGCGTGCCGCTGAAGCAATTTCATATGGCGCGATAGCCCCGCCGTAGCGGGGCTTTGGGGGCTGGTGCGGATGGAGGGACTTGAACCCCCACGCCTCGCGGCGCCAGAACCTAAATCTGGTGCGTCTACCAATTTCGCCACATCCGCACATGGGCCAACGCCAGAGCTGGTCTCCTACTTGTGCGGCAGGGGCCTATCAAGCGCGTCTTGCATAAAATTCAGCCAGCAGTCCGGGCAGGGCGTCTGGCAGATCTTCGGAGATGAGGCCGGGTCCTAGGCGGCGGGCAATCTCGCCATGGGTCCAGGCGCCCGCGCAGGCCGCCTTGAACGCATCAAGGCCCTGCGCGATGAGGCCGGCGATCATGCCGGCGAGGACGTCGCCGCTGCCAGCTGTCGCAAGAAACGGGGAGGCGTGGCGGTTGAGCACAAGCTGACCATCTGGCGCGGCGATCAGCGTTTCATTGCCTTTCAGGAGCACAACCGCCCCGGACCGGGCTGCCGCGATGGCGGTCGCTTCCGGGCGGCTGTACTTGTCGAGAAGCCCGGGAAACACGCGCGCGAACTCCCCCTCATGCGGGGTCAGGACTGTGGGATGGATGATCGCGTCGAACAACGTCTTCGGGTCGTCCTTGAAGACGGTGAGCGCATCTGCGTCGAGGACCGCGGCGCCTGCCTTGTCCAGTACGGTCAGAGTATTGTCGCGGGTGGCGTCGCTGACGCCGGCTGCAGGGCCGATAAGAACGCATTTGCAGCTTTCCGCGAGCTCACCCAGGGCTTCGGGGGAGCCGAAGGGCTTCACCATGACGGCAGTCTCATGGGCCGCATTCACAAGCGTGGCAGATGGCGGGCAGAACAGGGTGGCGAGGCCGGCCCCGATGCGAAGGCCAGCACGGGCCGCGAGGCGCGCCGCGCCGGTCGAGGCGGGCGGGCCCGTGACGACGCCGAGGGCGCCGCGCTTGTGCTTGTGGCTGTCATCTGCAGGCCATGGCCAGTCGGCAAGCCAGAGGTCTGGATGGTTCGTGTCCGGGGTCGGGGAGGTCATTTGGTCCCTTGTATCATGCGACCGGAAAGACCGGGCGTTTCCTGCAGTTTCGACGGTGCACGGGCGGTGCATGGACGGTGTCTGGGCGGTGTTCCAGGCGTGTGGCGCCGCGATTGGCCTTACAAGACCCGTGTCGCCGCCTCGCTGCCGCGTTCGACAATGCGCAGAACGTCGTTTTCGCGCTGGAGTTTCGTCACCGAGCAGTGCCCAGGTCTGAATGAGGTTACCGCGTCGCTGCCGGAAAGATGGCCGACAATGGTGTTGATCGCGATGAAGTGGGTGAAGACCACTGTGTGGTTCTCAATCGAGGCGAGCTTGCCGACCAAGGCCTCGCGCCAGTCGGCGACGACCGGCGGCGCCGCGTCCCAGGTGCCGGCCATGAAGCCGCGTAGCCAGTCGACCCGGTCATCGAGACCGTCCGGGGTCGGGATTTCGGTGACAGCCGGTTCGGTCGACACCTGCAGGCCGGACTGGCCGGCAAAGGGGCGGGAGGTTTCCTGGCAGCGGCGCATCGGGCTGGCGAGGATCTGGTTGACCGGCTGGCTGGCGAGCTGTTCGGCAACCGCCTCGGCCTGTTTGAGACCGAGCGCGGAGAGACCGGGATCCGGAGATGTGCCCCAGCCGGCCTCAGCCTCGCCGTGTCTGACTAGATAGATCATTAAGTGTCCTGAACGTGTTCAATGAAAGCGCAAGGCCCGTTAAGGCTCAGCCTTCAGCATCCAATGAAATCACCTTCAGGACAACCGCCCGGGTTCTCGGCCGTGGCCTAGAGGCCCCCCGAATAGGGATCGAGGCCATGGGCGCGCATGACTTCATGAGCGCGGTAATAGGCGACAGGCGGCTTGATGTTCAGCTCCTCGCGGACTTCATCGAGCGGACGGGGGAGCAGGGCTTCGATGTCCTGTTCGATCAGCCTTCTGGCCAGCTTGCCATTGCGCCGGCCTTCCTTGATGACGGCCGGGATATCGGCCTCCTTCGGGGCGCGTTTGGCGATCTGGCGCCCACCCATGAAGCAGATGAAGCTGATGCCGAGACCGCCATGCTGGCTGTGTGTGAAGCCGAGCAGGGTGGCTTCGTCGAGCGCGTCGCGGCCATAGCCGGTCAGGATATGATACATGTCATGCGTGTCGCGCAGGCGGTTACCGTACCAGAGCAGATCGTCATCATGGGCACGCAGCACGCCCGGGCGTTTTTCGCTTTCGGCGACCAGGCCGGCGGCCGAGAGGCCCTCGCGTTCCATGAATTCCACATAGGTGCGCCCGACGCTGCCTTCCGGCAGGTCATGGAGCGGCGCATGGTTGTCGAGGATCGGAGGAAGGTAGGTGCGCTTGGCAAACTCGGCCTGGCCCGCCGGTGTTGCTATGAACTTCTCGAAGTCGCGATAGGCGGACTTGCCGTTCAAGGCTTCGATAATCTGGAAGACCTGTTCGGTGTCTTCCTTGTTCGCGATCAGCTTTTTCATGTGGCGCCATGCCTTCAGAGGCTGAAGCCTTGGCGTCTCGCGGGCAGGATCAACGTAAAAGGTGGTCGTGGTCATGGGTCGTCACAGATGAGTTAGGGAGAATTACTTAATATAATACCAGAGGCCCTCAAAAACAATGACGCAGGCGTCAAGTTTTTTCGGTGCGCGCTGATTAAATTATCAGCAGGCGCGACCAAAAATTAGGCGCCGCGAATTCGCTTCGCGGATTTGCAGACCCCGAACAATCGACCCCGCCGTGGAGGCTGATAGGGCTGGGACAGATGCCTACAGAGAAGGGATAAAGGAAGGCGATGAAAAAAATTGAGGCGATCATCAAGCCGTTCAAACTCGATGACGTAAAAGAAGCGCTGCACGGGGTCGGCATGCAGGGGATGACCGTGACCGAAGCCAAGGGTTTCGGGCGCCAGCGCGGCCACACGGAACTCTATCGCGGGGCCGAATATGTCGTCGATTTCCTGCCAAAGCTGAAGCTTGAGCTCGTCGTCTCCGATTCCAGCGTCGCCAATGCCATCGATGCGATTTCGAAAGCTGCCCAGACCGGCAAGATCGGCGACGGCAAGATTTTCGTTTCTGACGTGACAGAAGCCGTCCGCATTCGTACGGGTGAGACCGGCGACGGTGCACTCTGAAATCCGCCCGTCTCAACAGGCATGCAAAAGTAATTCTAACAGGAGGGCTATATGGCCGAGAATCTTCTAAAAATGATGAAGGAGAAAGACGTCGAGTTCGTCGATCTCCGCTTTACCGACCCGCGTGGCAAGATGCAGCACGTGACCTTCGACAAGGGCATGGTCGATGACGACTTCTTTGAGGAAGGCCAGATGTTCGACGGCTCGTCCGTCGCCGGCTGGAAGACGATCAACGAGTCCGACATGCTTCTGAAGCCGGACCAGAGCGCGGCGATCATCGACCCCTTCTTCCAGCAGACCACGCTGTCTGTCTTCTGCGATATCCTCGACCCGACGACGATGCAGCCCTATGGCCGCGACCCGCGCACGACGGCGAAGAAGGCCGAAGCCTATCTGCAACAGGCCGGCGTCGGCACCACCGCCTTCTTCGGCCCGGAAGCAGAATTCTTCGTGTTCGACGATGTGCGCTGGTCGACCGACCCGCACAATACCGGATATTCCTTCGATTCGACCGAGCTGCCGTTCAATACCGGCAAGGAATACCCGACTGGTAATATGGGCCACCGGCCGCACTCCAAGGGCGGTTACTTCCCGGTCCCGCCGATCGACTCAGAGCAGGACATGCGCTCTGAAATGCTTGCCATCATGGGTGAGATCGGCCTTGAGCCTGAAAAGCACCACCATGAGGTGGCGCCGGCCCAGCATGAGCTTGGCATGAAGTTCTCGACGCTGACCAAGATGGCTGACCGTCTGCAGCTGTACAAGTATGTGATCCACAATGTGGCCGCCCAGTACGGTAAGACGGCGACCTTCATGCCGAAGCCTTACTTCAAGGACAATGGTTCGGGCATGCACGTCCACCAGTCGATCTGGGACGGCGACAAGCCGACCTTCGCTGGCGACGAGTATGCGGGCCTGTCTGAAAACTGCCTGTTCTATATCGGCGGTATCATCAAGCACGCCAAGGCGCTGAACGCGCTGACCAACCCGTCCACCAACTCCTACAAGCGTCTGGTGCCGGGTTATGAAGCGCCCGTCATGCTGGCCTATTCGGCCCGCAACCGGTCTGCCTCGATCCGTATTCCGTTCGGCTCCAATCCGAAAGCCAAGCGTATCGAGACCCGCTTCCCGGATCCGACGGCGAACCCGTATCTCGCCTTCGCCGCGCTTCTCATGGCCGGTCTGGACGGGATCGAGAACAAGATCCATCCGGGCGACGCCATGGACAAGGACCTTTACGACCTGCCGCCAGAAGAGGCGAAGTCCATTCCGCAGGTCTGCGGCTCGCTGCGTGAAGCGCTGGAGAACCTCGATGGTGACCGCGACTTCCTCAAGAAGGGCAACGTCTTCGATGACGACCAGCTTGACGCCTATATCGACCTCAAGATGGAAGAGGTGGAGCGTCTCCAGCTTCATCCGCACCCGGTCGAATTCGACATGTACTACAAGGTCTAGAAGGACCTAGTAGCGCAAGCGATCATGCCGGGGCAGCGATGTCCCGGCATTTTCTTTTCGGGGTGTAGTGCTGTTCACAGTCAGGCGCAGCCCTTGCGTGCAGAGTGGAGTAGACAAATATGGACGTCTCTGCGACCAAGGTGTCCGGAAATTCTCGATAGACGACAGTCAGGCTGGAACGCTTCATATGAACACCGATCCTTTCAATACCGCTCTCAATCTTGTCCCGATGGTGGTCGAACAGACCAGCCGCGGCGAACGCGCCTTCGATATCTTCTCGAGGCTGCTGAAAGAGCGGATCATCTTCGTGACCGGTGGGATCGATGACGGCATGGCCGCGCTCATCACCTCGCAGCTTCTTTTCCTGGAGTCCGAGAGCCCGAAAAAAGACATCGCCATGTATATCAACAGCCCCGGCGGATATGTCTCCTCGGGTCTCGCGATCTATGACACGATGCAATATATCCGCTGCCCGATCTCGACCGTGTGTATCGGCCAGGCCGCCAGCATGGGTTCGCTGCTGCTCGCAGCCGGCGAGAAGGGCATGCGGATCGCGCTGCCGAATGCACGCGTCATGGTCCACCAGCCGTCCGGCGGTTATCGCGGTGTGGCCACGGATATAGAGCGTCACGCCGAGGAGATCCTCGAGCTGAAGCGCCGTCTCAACAATATCTATGTGAAGCATACCGGCCAGGACTATGAGACGATCGAGCGCAAGCTTGACCGCGACACGTTCATGACCGCCGAGGAAGCGCGTGATTTCGGCCTGATCGATCAGGTCTATGAGCGCCGCAAGGACGAAGACAAGAAGTAGCCTGATCGAATGCGCATGCAGGCTTGCACCTGCAGGCTCACTTTATAAGATCAGTTTCTAGAGGGATTTCTCGCCCGGTTTAAATCGGGCGTTAAAGGCTCCCAAGCTAAGAGGTAGCCATGACCAAGCAAAACGGCTCCGGCGATTCAAAGAATACGCTCTACTGTTCTTTCTGCGGAAAGAGCCAGCATGAAGTGAAGAAGCTCATTGCTGGGCCGACGGTTTTCATCTGCGATGAATGCGTCGAGCTCTGCATGGATATTATCCGCGAAGAGAGCAAGGCAGCGGGCTTCAAGTCCAAGGAAGGCGTGCCGAGCCCGCGTGAAATCTGCGACGTGCTTGACGATTATGTGATTGGCCAGCAATACGCCAAGCGTATCCTGTCCGTCGCCGTCCACAACCATTACAAGCGTCTCTCGCACGCCTCCTCGTCCGATGGCGTGGAGCTGTCGAAGTCGAACATTCTTCTGGTCGGCCCGACAGGCTGCGGCAAGACGCTTCTGGCGCAGACGCTGGCGCGTATTCTGGACGTGCCGTTTACCATGGCCGATGCGACAACGCTGACCGAGGCCGGCTATGTCGGTGAGGATGTCGAGAACATCGTGCTGAAACTGCTTCAGTCGGCCGACTATAATGTCGAACGCGCCCAGCGCGGCATTGTCTATATCGATGAGATCGACAAGATTTCCCGCAAGTCCGACAATCCGTCCATAACGCGCGACGTGTCGGGCGAGGGTGTGCAGCAGGCGCTTCTGAAGATTATGGAAGGCACGGTTGCGGCTGTGCCGCCACAGGGCGGGCGCAAGCATCCGCAGCAGGAATTCCTGCAGGTCGATACGACGAATATCCTGTTCATCGTGGGCGGCGCCTTTGCCGGCCTCGACAAGATCATCACCTCACGCGGCGAAGGCACGCGTATGGGCTTTGGCGCCGATGTGAAGGACCCCGATGCCCGCGGCGTTGGCGAAGTCCTCCGTGAAGTCGAGCCGGAAGACCTGCAGCGCTATGGCCTGATCCCGGAATTCATCGGCCGTCTGCCCGTCATCGCGACGCTGGAAGACCTCGATGAAGAGGCGCTGATCGAAATCCTGACCCAGCCGAAGAATGCGCTGCTCAAGCAGTATCAGCGTCTCTTCGACATGGAGGATGTCGAGCTGACCTTTACCGATGAGGCCCTGATAGCGGTCGCGCGCAAGGCGATTGCGCGCAAGACCGGTGCCCGTGGCCTGCGCTCCATCATGGAAGGCATCCTGCTGGACACGATGTTCGACCTGCCGACCCTTCGCGGTGTCGAGGAGGTCGTGGTGAATGGCGAGGTGGTCGATGGCCATGCCGCGCCGCTCTACGTCCACGCCAAGCAGGCCAAGCCAAGCGAAGCGTCCTGATCGGGTCTACCCACAGGAATGTATCGGAACGGCCTGTTCAACGTAGCTTGAACGGGCCGTTTTTGTCTCCACATCTTTCTCAGAAGGCCGGAATCGTCAGACAGTAAAGCGGCGCCCGGCCGGATCGCTGCTGAGCAGGATCCAGACTTAAAGAGGAGGCTTGAATGCCCAAAAAAACCCTCCCAGTGCTTCCACTCCGGGATATCGTGGTCTTTCCAGACATGGTGGCCCCGCTTTTCGTCGGCCGTGACAAGTCCGTCGCGGCGCTCGAAATGGTGGACGAAGGCGAAAATGAGATCATGCTCGTCGCCCAGAAAGACCCCTCCACGGACGAGCCGACGGGCGATGATGTCCATGCGCTCGGCACCGTGGCAACCATTCTCCAGCTCCTGAAACTGCCCGATGGCACGGTGAAGGTCCTGGTCGAAGGCTCCGCGCGTGCGCGCGTCGTGTCCTTCAATGACCGTGACACCTATTTCGACGCCGATGTCGAACTCGTCGAGGCCGAGGAAGGCGATACAGGCGAGGTGCAGGCTCTGGCCCGCGCGGTGATCGACCAGTTCGAGAACTATGCCAAGCTGAACCGCAAGATTCCGCCGGAATCGGTCGCCACCGTCTCGCAGATCACCGAGGCCGGCAAGCTGGCCGATGCTGTCGCCTCACAGCTTCAGGTGAAGCTCGCCGACAAGCAGGAATTGCTCGAACTGACCAATGCGCGTGAGCGCCTTGAGAAGGTCTTCGCTCTCATGGAGGGCGAGATGGGCATGATGCAGATGGAGCGGAAGATCAAGAACCGCGTCAAGCGTCAGATGGAGAAGACCCAGCGCGAATATTATCTGAATGAGCAGATGAAGGCCATTCAGCGCGAGCTGGGCGATTCTCCGGAAGGCGAACGCGACGAGATCTCCGAGCTTGAAGAAAAGCTGCGTGACACGCCACTGTCCGAAGAGGCCCGCACCAAGGCCGATCAGGAAATGAAGAAGCTGCGCCAGATGAGCCCGATGTCGGCAGAGTCGACCGTCGTGCGCAACTATCTGGACTGGCTGGTCGCGCTGCCATGGGGCAAGCGGACCGACATTTCCACCGACCTCACCAAAGCGGAAAACCAGCTCGATGAGGACCATTATGGCCTCGAAAAGGTCAAGGAGCGGATCATTGAGTATCTGGCCGTGCAGAAGCGGACCAAGAAGCTCAAGGGCCCGATCCTGTGCCTCGTTGGTCCGCCCGGTGTCGGCAAGACCTCGCTTGGCCGGTCCATCGCCGAAGCCACGGGCCGTGAATTCGTGCGCGTGTCGCTGGGCGGCGTGCGTGACGAGAGTGAGATCCGTGGTCACCGCCGGACCTATATCGGCTCCATGCCGGGCCGGATCATCCAGTCGATGAAAAAGGCCAAGACGGGCAATCCGCTCTTCCTGCTCGACGAGATCGACAAGATGGGTATGGACCATCGCGGCGATCCGGCTTCCGCGCTTCTGGAAGTGCTGGACCCGGCGCAGAACTCGACGTTCAACGACCACTATCTTGAAGTCGACTATGATCTTTCGGATGTGATGTTCGTGACGACGGCGAACTCGCTCAACATGCCGCAGCCGCTTCTCGACCGTATGGAAGTGATCCGCATCGCGGGTTACACCGAGGACGAGAAGCTGGAGATCGCCAAGCGCCACCTTTTCCAGAAGATCCGCAAGGATCACGGCCTCGCAGAAAGCGAGTGGACGGTGGATGACGGCGCGATCCGCGACCTGGTGCGTTACTATACGCGTGAGGCCGGTGTGCGGAACCTGGAGCGCGAGCTGGCCAAGCTGGCCCGCAAGGCCGTGCGCGAGATTTCCCAGAGCGACAAGACCTCCATCGAGGTCACGTCTGAGAACCTCGCGGACTATTCCGGCGTGCGCAAGTTCCGCTATGGGCTTGCCGACGATGAGGACCAGACCGGCGCCGTGACAGGCCTTGCCTGGACCGAGACCGGCGGCGACCTTCTCACCATCGAGGCGGTCAAGATGCCGGGCCGTGGCATGATGAAAGTGACCGGTAACCTCCGTGATGTGATGAAGGAATCCATCCAGGCGGCCAGCTCTCTGGTGCGTTCGCGCGCCGTGATGCTGGGCATCAAGCCGAGCCAGTTCAACACGACGGACATTCACGTCCACGTGCCGGACGGCGCGACGCCAAAGGACGGCCCGTCTGCAGGTATTGCGATGACGACAGCCATCGTCTCGCTGCTGACAGGCAATCCGGTGCGCCGCGATGTGGCGATGACCGGTGAGGTCTCGCTGCGCGGCCGTGTGCTGCCGATCGGCGGCCTGAAGGAAAAGCTGCTCGCAGCCCTTCGCGGCGGCATCAAGACCGTTCTCATCCCGGAAGAGAATGAGAAGGACCTGGCCGAGATTCCGGACAATGTTAAGGAAGGCCTGACCATTGTGCCCGTGAAGGACATCAATGAGGTCTTCGCCCGGGCGCTGACGCGGCCGCTCTCGGAGATCGAATGGTCCGACGAGGATGAGGCGGCGCTTCAGGCAAGCCTGGCCGGCAAGCCGTCTTCCGATCCGGAAGGTGAGCCGACCGTCCGCCACTAGGCGGATGTCCACATAAAGATTGAGACAGCCCCTGCAGATAACACGCAGGGGCTGTCTTGCATTTGGCGGCAAGCTCAAGCAAATGTCTGCGTGAGGGGCGGTTAGCTCAGTTGGTAGAGCATCTCGTTTACACCGAGAGGGTCAGCGGTTCGAGCCCGTTACCGCCCACCATCCTCCATTGTCAGTTTTCGCGCCGCCAGGCGCGCCAGGCGGCGATCATGCAGGCGATGGCGAGGCCAAGCGCGGCGACTCCCAGGATATGCATGGTGGCTCTCCCAGTCTTTCTGAACCTGAAGAGACTATAGACGAGCTGGCCTAGGCGGGGCCAGTCTCGCTGGTCCTGCGGATGCGGGCAGCTTCGACGTCGTTTACCATGGCCTCGAACTCAGGCGGCAGGGGCGGGGAGGCCCGTTCGACGCCGAGATGGGCGACGACATCCTCCATGGTGACGCGTTCACGCTTGCGGCTGGCAAATCGGGAGATGATCCGGATCCTGGCGGTGAGCTTGCCCTTGTGCAGGAAGTCATGCTCCAGGCACATATAGGTGTCCGTCCAGCCGATGAGTCGGGTTTCGATCTCGAACCGGTCACGCCAGCTCAACATTCTGGAAAGTGTAACGGATTCAGAGCAGACAACCGGAATCCACCCACGCGCCTTCAGCTTGGTCCAGGTGCCAGTGCGCACGATATAGTTGATGACGGCAAGATCGCTGAAGGAGAAGTAGCGGCTGTTCGTCATATGGGCGAACATGTCCTGATCGGTCAGGCGCACCTTCGCCTTGATCCGGGTCGTGTCAAACAGGCTGACACGTTCGCGTGAGAGGTTCGCGCGCAGGAAAACAAAGAGAAGGCGGATAAAGAGGTTCATTCTGTGTCCCGGTGGAACAGGGTCACAAGGCAGCCTGCATCTTGCGCGCCAGTCCGGCATTGAAGTTGACGATGTTCGAGACCGCTTCGTGCGAGAAGGCAGAGCCGGTGTACCAGGTCGCGTGCTTGCCCTGCATCTCCTCCAGCCGGGTGAGAAGACCGTCACGGACGGCATCCTGATGGTAGCGGGCGAAATACTTCCAGGTCCGCTGCAGCACGATATTGGTAATCTCTCCGCCCTCGCGGGAGATTTCCTCGCGCAGGAGTTCCTCAAGTTCGCTGTCGCTATACTCGCCGGATAGCTGGCCGGTGAGATAAAGGTGGCCGCCAAGCTCTGACTCATAGCCGTCATAGCGCGCCGACATCATCTGGCCAGTCTGCGCGCCGGGGGTGAGAGCCCGGCTCCAGGCCGCGACATTGACGTCTGTGAACTTTTCCGATGTCGCGACAAGCGTGGTCGTATAACCATTCCAGCTGAGCGCGCCTGCAGCGAAAGTTTCCTCGGGCAGGGGCTCATCGAGGAGTTTGGTAAAGTCGTCGATCGCCATGGCGCAGACGAGCTGGTCGGCCTCGAAGCTCTCGCCCGCCGCGCTGGTCAGGCGTATTTTGCCGCTCCCGCGCTCTATGCGGGCAATCGGCGTTGCGGTGCGCACATCCAGCGGGGCGGCTACCCGCTCCCAGAAGGCGGTCCAGCCTTCGACGGGCATTTTCAGCTGTTTGAGCAGACCGGTCAGGATAAGATCGAAGTCATTCCAGCGCATGGCCTGAACGATGGGGGTCTCATCGACAAAGCCATAGCCGAGATTGGTCATCGACCGGTACATGAAGCGTTCGATCTTGTGGAGACCCCGCGCGCGCAGCCAGTCGGCTGTTGTCTGGGCAGCTTCCTGCCGGGCGGCTTCTGGTACGGGGTCCTTTTTCAGCTTTGACATGAGACGCTGGCGGCCGCCGAGGAAGCGCAATATCTGAATCGGCAGGGCCGGGCCTTCACCGCGTTTCACATAGTCCAGAAAATCCTCGCCATCGAAACTCTGTTCGCGAAGCGGTTTGAGGTGGATGCCGGTTTCCTTCATCCAGTCCAGCACAATCCTGTGCGCGCGTGTCGTATAGCAGGTGCCCATCTCCACGACCGCATCGCCCTGTATGAAGGAAAAGGACTTTCCTCCCGGCCGGACGCCCGCCTCGAAAACGGTGATATAGGCATCCGTTGCATCGCTGAGCAGCCGGGCGAGACTTAATCCTGCAGGTCCTCCGCCGACGATTGCAATGCGTTGTTGTTCCATTGAGCGTCCTGCTGCTTGCTGGCACGGGTAAAGATGCGCCTTCTGCGACTGTTCTTGTTCGAATGACGAATATTGGGGCGATTCTCGATCAGCCGATTATACGAAACCAACCATGATTATTCGACATTCCGGATTCGTGGATGGTTAAGACACTGCTGATATAGATCAAGAGTGATGGAAAGCTCGCCGCAGGCCACCAGCTGGGCCAAATCCCTGTTTGCGACGCTACCCGCGCCACGTTCGGCTGCGGAGGAACGGGTATATGGCGAGATGCAGCGGCTCATGATCCGCTTGCTGGTTCCCATGGCCGTCATCAATTTCGTCAACGGTCTGATCTATTCGGCGGCCTTCCTGCAATATGTCGGACCCGTACGCGTGGCCGCCTGGTTCACGCCGGTGGTGCTGTTTTCAGCCATGCAGCTGCTGAGCGCGCGAAGCATTAGCAAGAGGGGTGGCCTGAAACGCGTCTCGGTAAAGCTGCTACGGAAGTCGGAAGTCTCATCGCTTTTCCTTGGCGTCGTATGGGGTGCGTCCGCGATTGCCTTCCATACCGAGGACCAGCTCGCCAATCTATTCATCTGTATCGTCATAGCGGGCATGACAGCGGGGACGATGTCGATCCTCGGCCCGGTCGCCAGGGTTGGCAGCCGCTTTCTGCTTGGCAGCGTCAGCGTCATGCTGGCGGCGAATATCGCGCTCAACACGCCTTTCGCCTTTGAAGTCACACTTCTGGCCCTCTCCTTCACAGCGGCGCTGATCATGGGCGGACTTCGCAATTACCGCCATGTCTTTGAAATGGTTGAGCAGAGCATCCAGAGCGAAGGCGCGCGCGAACGTCTGGCTGATGCCATCGAGTCATCCAATGACGCCTTTGCCTTCTATGATGCGAATAATGAGCTCCTCATGGCCAATGCGCGCCATCGCGACTGGTTCGAATGCGGAGAGCCAGATTTCAAGCCGGGGGAAGACTCCGTGCCGGTTCTGCTGGACAGCGGGCGCTGGTTGATGCGCTCGACACGCCAGACAGGGAAGGGCGGGGCTGTTGTTGTGCATACCGACATCACGGCGCTCAAGACACGTGAGCGCGAACTGATCGAGGCCCAGCGCGAGGCCGTCGAAGCCGATGAGGCCAAGAGCCGCTTCCTGTCGACGATGAGCCACGAGCTGCGCACGCCGATGAACATCATTCTCGGTTTCTCCAAACTGATGACCGGTAAGTCCAAGATTGCCCTCTCGCCGGATGATGTGCGTGAATATGCGGACAATATCCACGCAAGCGGTACGCATCTTCTCAAACTGATCAACGACATCATCGATTATTCGAAAGTCGGGCTGGAGCGGCTGCCGGTTCACCCGGTGGATCTGGACACAAAGGGCCTGCTCAGCGAGGCGATCACCCTGGCCGCAGGCTTTGAAGACAAGGTGGCCGCCGGGGATTTCGATGTCGGGATATCGCCGAAAGTCAGCAAGTTGCATGCGGATGAAACCGCGATGAAACGGATCCTGATCAATCTGGTCAGCAATGCAGTGCGCCACAACCCAGAAGGCAAGAAGATCGTGATCCGCGCCGGGGTGGACACCGACGGCGCGCCTTTCATCGCCATCCGCGATTTCGGCCGCGGCATTCCTGAAGAGAAGCTGGAGAAGGTGTTCGACGCTTTCTATCAGGCCGATGGCGATTTCGACCGCGAGCATGGCGGAACCGGCCTCGGTCTGACGCTCTGCCGGCATCTGGCGCGTCTCATGGCTGGCGACGTGGTCCTCAAATCGCGTGTCGGTGTCGGCACGACCGCCATACTGACTCTGCCGCCGAGCTCCATCGGCCGCCCAACCGACCGGCCACGGGCTAGCGAGGACGAGGATGACTGGGTGGGCCCAGCCTCAGAGGCATCGGAGGGATCAGACCGCGACGTCGCCTGAAAGCCCCGCTAGGGGCTACCAGTAACGGTCCAGCGTTTCAGCGACCTCATAGCATGGACGGGCCATTGCCGGTGTTGTGCGTAGCCCGATCATGGCGGACCCTTCCAGAGCTGTGTCCTTTTCGCTAGTGTCGACCCAGCGCGTGCCTGCGACGAAGCCATAATCGAGGCTGGAAATGAACTGGCCGAACTCAAGCTCCCTTTCATCCTTGAACAGGGGAAGCCAGACGAGGAAGGCTGCCTTGGGCCAGCGTTTCATGGCGCGTGGCAGCCATTCGGCAAGCTGCTCCATGTCGCGCTCGGTCTCATAGCTTGGGTCAAGAAAGACCATGAGGCGCTCGCCTCGCCGGGGCTGAAGCTTCAGCGCGCCATTATACCCGTCTTCCTTCAGCGCCCGCGCCCTGTCATCGCCGTCTATCGCGGATTTCAGCTTTTCGAACTCGGCCGGGTGGCGTTCGAAGAAGATCATCCTGTCCTTTTCGCCAAGGCAGTGCTGGGCGATCTTCGGTGAGCCGGGATAGGCCTGCGGGCCGCGCTCGGCCACGAAGTCCAGCCAGGCCTGAAGGGCAGGGGAGTCCGCAGGGCGTTTTTTCAGAAGGCGCAGGACGCCGTCATCGGCCTCGCCCGTTTTGCGGGCCAGCTTGTCATTTAGGTCGTAGGTGCCGGCGGCAGAATGCGTCTCCATATAGAGCCAGTCATGCTGGGCCTGAGCGGCGATCTGGAGAACGGAAAACAGGGCTGCGTGCTTGAGCACGTCAGCCCTGTTGCCGGCATGAAAGCCATGCTGATAGGAAAGCAAGACTTACTCGCCGTCTGTCTTTTCGGCGAGCGAGGCTTCGCGGGCAGCCTCGAACTCATTGCCTTCATACCAGGTCGGCCACTCATCGGAGTTGATGATTTCAAGGCCCACCTCGTAAAGGGCGGTCACATCCTCAACCATGCCAGAGAGATCCCAGTCCTCGGAATACTCGTCCATCGGCTTGTGATAGCGCTGCGCGGTATAGGTGTCGGCTGCGGCACGGCCGGCCGCTTCGCCGCCATCGCGCTTGTCGAGGCCGCCATCGGCATAGAGCATCGGCACGCCCTTCTTGGCGAAGGAGATGTGGTCGGAGCGGTAGAATGAGCCAGCCTCCGGACGCGGATCGGGTTCAACGACGCGGTCCTGCTCTTCCAGCTTGGCTTTCAGTATGTCTTCAAGCTCAGACGCGCCATAGCCGACCACGACCATTTCCTTTGTGCGGCCCACAGGCAGCATGCCGTCCATATTGATACCGGCGACGACCTGGTTCAGCGGGACGGTCGGATTGTCGGCATAATAGGCCGAGCCGAGCAGGCCGGACTCCTCAAGCGTCACCGACAGGAAAAGGCCCGAGCGCGGATGCTCCTCGGCGGCCATGCGTTCGGCGATCTCCAGAAGGGCAGCCGAGCCCGTCGCATTGTCGACCGCGCCGTTGAAGATGTCATCCTGATAGAAGTCCTGGCCCGGTTCCCCGGCGCGTTCTTCGCTCTTCTTGCCGAGATGGTCCCAGTGCGCGGTGTAGAGCATGTATTCGTCGGGCCGCTCAGTGCCCGGCAGGACGCCGACCACATTGCGCGAATCCATCGTGTCGATGCTCTGGACGATGTTGCCGGACACGGTGAGGTCGCCCATGTCGACGGCCTCGAAGCCCGGCTCCTTGGCGGCCGATTTCAGCTCTTCATAGTCGAGGCCGGCTTCTTCGAAGAGCTTGCGGGCCACGTCGACCGTGATCCAGGACTCGAAGGTGGTGCGGTCGGCGCCGCCATTGTCGCGGACCAGGTCGGCCTGCGCGCCGGACCAGGAATTGCGGACCACTTCCCAGGGATAGGAGGCCGGTTCGGTCTCATGGATGATGATCGCGCCGGTTGCGCCCTGACGGGCCGCTTCCTCGAACTTGTAGGTCCAGCGGCCATAATAGGTCATGGCGCGGCCTTTGAAGAGGTCTTCGCTCTCGCGGGCAAAGCCGGGATCGTTGACCAGCATGACGACGGTCTTGCCCTCGACATCGAGGCCCTCATAGTCGTTCCAGTCATATTCCGGCGCAACGACGCCATAGCCGACAAAGACGAGGTCGGAATCGGTGAAGTCGAGGTCGGTCTGATCCTGATGCTTGGTCCAGAGAACCGCGTCCTCCTTCAGCGTCATCGGCATTGCTTCGCCGGAGCCTGTGCCGTTGAAGGTGATGGAAGAGGCGTTCTCATCGATGCTCTGCTCGACCATGGCGACGGTCTGGAACCAGCCGCCATCCTCGCCGCCCGGCTCAAGGCCGATGCGTTCCATTTCACGGGCGATCCAGAGCGCCGAGTTCTCGCCCGCTTCGCTGCCCGGACCGCGGCCCTCATAGGCGTCGTCGGCGAGGGTGGAGATGCGCACGGCAAGGTCTTCGGCGGTGATCTCCGTCGATGTCTCTTCCGGCAGGGGCAGGATGAGTTCGGCGCTCTGATCGCCAGACATGTCGCCGCCGGCATCCTCTTCCATGGCGGCGCCGTCTTCGGTGGCTTCCGCATCCGGGGCGGCGGCCTCATCTGCAGGTGTCGCCGGCTCAGAACAGGCGGCGAGGGCGAGCAGCGAAATGGCTGGCCAGAAAGAGCGTTTCATCATGATCTCCTGAATCGATTGCTGGCCCGGTTGTGACACAGGCGCTCAATCGCCACAAGAAAACCGCTGGAAGGGTCGCGTGAGCGGTCAGCGCCTCAGGGGAGGGGAATATAGTCGGTCTCGCCCTCAGGCAGGCTGAAACGGGTTCCCGCCCAGCCGTTTTCAATGGAATCAGTCCAGCCTGCGCGCGCTTCATCGATGAGGGCCTGATCGCTGGCAACGAGGTTCCAGTCGATGAGGCGCGGGCCATCCATCTTCTGTCCGCCGGCCAGCATGAGATGGCTGTCTTTCGAGGCGTTTACGGAGGCGGGTTCGCCGGGCTTCAGGATCACCATATTGCCATCGCCATACGTCTTGCCCGCGATCTCAGCTGAGCCGCCAGCGATGTAGATTGCGCGTTCATCGGCAGCATCGCCGGGAATGTCGAATGTTGCTCCGTCCGGCGCGGTAACGCCGACATACCAGATGCCCCATGGAAACTCGACCGGAGAGCGGTGGCCCCACGCCTCCCCGGCCAGCACCTGCGCCCGCGCACCGCCAAGATCGAATTCCGGCAGCGTGACCCTGGCGTGGTGGGTGAAGGAAGGCTCACAGGTTTCATGCGTCTTGGGCAGGGCGACCCAGGTCTGGATGCCGTGCATGCGCATGCCGGCCTCGCGCTCTTCGGGGGGCGTGCGTTCGGAATGGACGATCCCCTTGCCGGCTACCATCCAGTTCACAGCGCCGGGCCGGATCGTGATGTCGGAGCCGACCGTGTCCCTGTGGGCGATTGCGCCGTCAAAGAGATAGGTCACCGTGGCGAGGCCGATATGGGGGTGTGGGCGCACGTCGAAACCCTTGCCGGGCGGATAGTCCACGGGGCCGAAATGGTCGAAGAAGATGAACGGGCCGACCATCCTGCGCTTGTGGAAGGGGAGCACACGGCGGACCTTGAACCCGCCGCCAAGGTCGCGCGGGCGGGCATCGATAACGAGGTCTACGGGATCAGACATGCAGGGGCGTCCTTGTCTTGGCTGCGGCGCCCCTCATCTTGGCCCAAGTGAGCGCCGATCTGAATAGATATCTTGAGCAATTGCGCGCCTGCACGCTCTGTGCGGGCGATATGCCGCGTTCGCCCAATCCGATCGTGCGCGCGGCAAGGGGCGCGAAAATCCTGATCGCCAGCCAGGCGCCCGGAAATCTCGCTGATCTGTCCTCCAGGCCGTTTGCCGACCCGTCCGGCGTGCGGCTGCGCAGCTGGATGGGGGTGAGCGAGGGGGAATTCTATGACGAGTCGCGCGTCGTCATCGCGCCGATGGGCTTCTGTTTTCCGGGCTATGACAAGAAGGGCGGCGACCTGCCGCCGATGAAGGTGTGCGCGCCGACCTGGCGGCCCGGCCTTCTGGAGCGGCTGCCAGATATAGAGCTTGTGCTGGCCATCGGCGGATACGCCCAGAGATGGCATCTTGGGCCGGCTGCCTCACGCACGCTTACCGAAACTGTTCGTAACTGGCGCACGCATATGGAGGCCGGTATCCTGCCAACCCCGCATCCAAGCTGGCGCAATAATGCATGGCTGAAGAAGAACCCCTGGTTCGAGACCGAGGTCCTGCCCGTGTTGCGACAGAAAGTGAGAGACCTGCTTTGAGATGGCTTGCCCTGCTGCCCCTGCTTATCCTGACCGCCTGCGCCACGCCGCACATGCAGGAGGCTCTGATGCCTGACGGCACGCCTCAACCACGTTTCGAGCCGGAGCTTTCGACGTTTACCAGCTTTGATGGTGCTGAACTTGGCCTGACAGTCTGGCAGGCGGATGCGGGCGTTGAAGGGGCTGGCGCCGAGCATGTCATTCTCGGTGTGCACGGCATGAATGACTACGCCAACGCCTTTCATATGGTCGCCCCCTGGTTCGCAGAGCGGGGCGTGACGACCTATGCCTATGATCAGCGCGGCTTTGGCCGGTCTGTCGAGCGCGGCATCTGGCCGGAGCCGGACTTGATGAGGGAGGATATTCGGGTTGCCATTGATCTTGTCCGGGCGCGCCATCCAGATGCGACCCTGACGCTGATCGGGATATCCATGGGCGGCTCTGCGGCGATGACGCTGTTCGGATCGGACAATCCGCCGGAAGGCGTGGACCGGCTGATCCTGTCGGGGCCAGGGCTTCGCGGCTGGGGCGCCATGAACTGGCTCTATCGCGGTGCCCTCTGGCTCTCGGCGCATACGCGTCCCGGCTGGGTCGTGCGCCCGCCGCGCGGGGTCAAGATCGAGCCGTCGGACAATGTTGAGATGCTGCGCCGGATGATGGAGGACCCCCTGCGGATGACGGACAACCGCATCGACCAGGTCTATGGCGTCGTGGCGCTTATGGAGGCGGCGCATGAGGCCGCGCCGAAGCTGCCGGAAAGCCTCCCGACACTGATGACCTATGGTGCGAGGGATATTGTCGTTCCGCCGGGCGGTGTGAGGCGGACGCTGAAGATCCTCGCGCCCCATGTTCGCACCGCCTATTACCCCAAGGGGTATCATATGCTGCTGAGAGACCTTCAGGCCGAAACGGTCTACGCTGATATGTGGGCTTTCATGCAAGATCCTTCTGCGCCCCTGCCATCCGGCGTTTCAAGCATACCTGCCAAGTGAAGGTAGCAGTTGACCGCTCCATATAGGCCGCTAAGGCCGGGGCGAGAGATTGAGGAGATCATTCATGTTCGACCATCCATCCTTTGACGGCCATGAAGGCGTTCACATGTTCGAGGACGCGGCGAGCGGCCTGAAGGCCATTATCGCGGTTCACTCGACCGCGCTTGGCCCTGCGGCAGGTGGATGCCGGATGTGGAATTACGACACCGGTGAGGAAGCCCTGCGCGATGCGCTGCGCCTCTCCAAGGGGATGAGCTTCAAGAACGCCATGGCGGGCCTTCCGCTGGGCGGCGGCAAGGCGGTCATCTGGGGCAATTCCAAAACCGGCAAGTCAAAGGAGCTGTTCGAGGCGTTCGGGCGGGCGATCAATTCGCTGAACGGTTCGTACTATACCGCAGAAGACGTCGGGATCAGCCCGCAGGACATGCAGATTGTAGCGACGCAGACAGAATATGTCGCCGGTCTGGACCAGGGCGATGCGGCGAGCGGCGATCCGTCCCCGATCACGGCGCTGGGTGTCTATCGCGGCATCAAGGCGAGCGCCAAGCGCGCATTCGGCAGTGACAGTCTCGAAGGCCGCACGATTGCCGTTCAGGGCGTCGGTCATGTCGGCGGCTATCTTTGCGATCACCTCGCCGAGGAGGGGGCCCACCTCATCATTAC
Source organism: uncultured Henriciella sp. (assembly GCF_964005855.1). NCBI lineage: Bacteria > Pseudomonadati > Pseudomonadota > Alphaproteobacteria > Hyphomonadales > Hyphomonadaceae > Henriciella > uncultured Henriciella sp. Next base: position 65,334 of record NZ_CAXFSW010000004.1, on the reverse strand, counting down.
CGATATCGATCAGGATCTTCTCAAGGCCGTGAGCGAGCGGACCGGCGCGAAGATCGTCGCGAGCGACGAAATCTATGACCAGGATGTCGATATCTTTTCGCCGAACGCCCTCGGCGCCGTGATCAATCCCGAAACGCTTCCGCGCCTCAAGGCCAAGGTCGTGGCGGGCGGTGCCAACAATCAGCTTGCCATCGCCGAGATGGATGCCGCCCTTCGCGATCGCGGGATTCTCTATGCGCCCGACTATGTCATCAATGGCGGCGGCATCATCAATGTGGCCGCAGAGATTTCGGGCGCCTATTCCCGCAACTGGGTCATGGGCAAGCTCAATATCCTGATCGAGACACTGGGCGAAGTGCTGGACGAAGCCAAAGACCGCAACGCCCCGACCAATGAGGTCGCCGAGAAGATTGCGCGTGCGCGGATCGCAGAGGCGCAGTCTTCCTGAGTTTGAGAGAATGAGGCGAAGCGCCGGCGCCTAGCGCCGGCGTGACCACCAGCCGCGACGTTTCGGCTTCTCTTCGGTCTTTTCTTCTTTCGCAGGTTCATCCTCATCGCTGGAGATCAGCACAGGCTCGCTTGCGACCGGTTTTTCCGGGTCGAAGACAGCTGCTGTGGACGGAGAGGTTTCAGCCTCGGTGGCCTCATCCGTCGTTTCATCCTGAGAGGACGTCTCATCTGCCGCGCCGGTTTCTGTATCAGCTTGCGGCGCAGGCTGTTCCGTCTCAACGGCCTTTACCGGGGGTTCAGGCTGCGGCTCTGCCTTGGCAGGGGCGTCCGCGCGCGCTTCTGCTGGCGTCTCGTTTTCAGCGGTCTTGTCTGAAGCGCCGCTCGACTCGCTGGAGCTGGCAGTCTGATCGTTTTGTTGTGTTTCCGATTCAGGCTTTTTCGACTGACGGCGGCCGCCGCGGCTGCGGCGGGAGCGCGAGCGGCGGGACTTTGGCTTTTCATCCTCGCTGGAGGATTCGTTGTCGTCCGAGCCTTTGTCTGAATTGCCGTCGTCAGCGGAGTCCTGCTTGATCGCTTCCATAGCGACATTCTTGGCAAGCTGTGGCTGCGAGGCGGTGGAGCGATTGGCTTCGTCCGGATCGGGCAGGGCAGGGGGCTCATCGTCGAGCAGGGCGGCTGGGCTGTGGGCGAGGCCATCGAGCAGCGCGCCGCCATCGGCAGGCACGACCGGGTTGGACTCACGGCGCCGGCGGCGGCCACCGCGGCGGCCACGCCTGCGGCGTTTGCGGGAACTGCCGGACTGATCGTCATTGTCGGCGTTCGCCTCGTCAGATGTGTCCTGGCTGTCGCTGCTCTCGGTTTCGTCGTCCGTCTCGTCTTCAGTGGAGTCGTCAAACTCGTCTGGCAGCTGGTCGTCATCCTCATCGCCGATGATATGGCGGTTGCGGTCAGACTTGCGCGAGCGGCGCGACTTGCTGTTGGGGTCCTTTTCGGCGTCGATCTTGAAGTCGCCGGGAAGGAAATCGTCCGAAGAGCGTATCGAGATCGCAAAGCCCGCGACTTCCTCGATATCGGTGACAGCTTCACGCTTGTTGTTGAGCAGGTAGAGCGCGACTTCCGTCGGCGCATGGACGGTGATGGAAGACAGTCCACCGCCCGCCGCGCGCGCTTCCAGGGCGCGAAGCAGCTGCAGGGCGGCCGAAGGCACCGAACGGCGCCGGCCGGTGCCATTACACGCGTCGCAAGGGTCGGAGGTTGCCTGCAGAACACCGGCGCGGCGGCGCTGGCGTGAGATTTCCATCAGGCCGAATTGCGAAATCTTGCCGCTCTGCACACGGGCGCGGTCGATCTTGAGGCAGTCTTTCAGCTTCTTCTCGACGGCGCGATTGTTCTTGTTCTCCTCCATGTCGATGAAATCGATCACGATGAGGCCGGCAAGGTCGCGCAGGCGCATCTGGCGGCAGGCTTCCTCGGCGGCTTCCAGATTGGTGCGCAGGGCGGTCTGCTCGATATTCCGCTCTTTCGTCGCCTTGCCCGAGTTCACGTCGATGGCGACGAGCGCTTCAGTCTGGTTGATGACGAGATAGCCGCCCGATTTCATCTGGACGACGGGTGAGAATATGGAATCGAGCTGGTCCTCGACGCTTTCGGACACGAAGAGCGGTGCGGTGGACTTCCACTGTTTCACCTTCCGGGCCTGCGTCGGCATGATCATTTTCGAGAGGTCTTTTGCCTCCCGGTAGGCCGACTGGCCCTGGATGATCACTTCCTCGATATCCTTGTCGAACATGTCCCGCATGGCGCGGTGAACGAGGCCGCCTTCCTCATGGATGATGCAGGGCGCAATCGATTCCATGGTCCGGTTGCGGATATTGTCCCAGAGCTTCTGGAGGTATTCATAATCGCGCCGGATATCGGTCTTGGTGCGCTTGGCGCCGGCCGTGCGCACGATCAGCCCCATGCCGTGCGGCACGTCGAGGCTGGACATGATTTCCTTCAGGCGCTTGCGGTCAGCGCCATTGGTGATCTTGCGGGAAATGCCGCCGCCGCGGGGCGTGTTCGGCATGAGAACGCTGTAACGGCCCGCGAGCGACAGGAAGGTGGTGAGCGCCGCACCCTTGTTGCCGCGCTCTTCCTTGACGACCTGAACCAGCATCACCTGCCGGCGGCGGATGACTTCCTGGATCTTGTAGCGTTTGGAACTCGCCTGCGGGCGCGGCTTGGCGGCTGCAGCCTCCGCGGCGGCCTCATCGGCGTCCGATTCGGTCTCCTCGTCGCGCTCGTCATCATCCTCATCGGACTCATTGGACGCGTCGTTATCGTCGTCGTCATCTTCCTCGGCGGCTGCGCGGGCGGCGTCCTGAAGCAGGGCCTCGCGGTCTTCCTGGGGAAGCTGGTAATAGTCCGGGTGGATTTCGTTGAAGGCGAGAAAGCCGTGGCGATTGCCGCCATATTCGACGAAACAGGCCTGAAGGGAGGGCTCAACCCGCGTGACTTTCGCGAGATAGATATTGCCTCTTAGCTGTTCCTTGCCTGTTGTCTCGAAATCGAAGTCATCTACGCGTCCATCCGACACGAGCGCCACCCGGGTTTCCTCCGGGTGGACCGCATCGATCAGCATTAATTTGCTCATATGTTATCGCCTTGTGATCTGGCGGCGCGGCCCGGGACAAATTGGCCCCGAGGCTGCGGCGAACGCCAGTTAGTTTGTGACGGGATATCTTGCGTCCGCACGTCTGCGCGCCAGCGGGCGCTAGTCTCGACAATGCTTTATGGGACAAAAGATACATTACAGGTTGTTCCGTGTCCGATCATGCCTTGCGCGGCTTAAGGCGCCTGTCCGCAGGCCTTCTGGAAATGGCTCGAGCCTCTTTATGGAGGTCCGTTTCAGCATGCCCAAAGCCGGGGCCAATGAAAAGCGCAAAAATCAGAGAAACAAGAAATAAGCAGCCGTCCAGGCTACGGTAAACACTGGATTAACGAAGGCGGCTCACAATAGCGGGTAATCGATTCACCGAATATCAGATGGACCCATGACAGGTAAATTCCGGTATTTCCTTCTTCTTCTGTGTGCTGTGGTCTGGCTGGGCAATTCGGCCCTTGCCGGAGAAATCAGCGAAGTCAGTGTCGTCGGCGAGGGCGAGTATACGCGCATCACGCTCGCCTCCGACACAGAGATTCGCCACGGTATCTTTTCGCTGGCGCATAATGGCCAGCGAGCGATTGCCATTGATTTTCCAGACGCGCGCGTTGGTACGAGTGCGGTCACGCCCGCACCCACCGGGGCGGTCACATCCTATGAAATTCTGGGCGGCGGTATCGCTTTCCGGTTGAGCCATGCCGTTGAAGTGTCTCGGGCTCTCAGTATCGGCCCGACCACGGCCGATCCGCGCCACCGTCTTGTGGTCGACCTTGTCCGTGTCTCGCCGGTCCGGTTTGACCGGGAGGCGGCTGTCGATGTCGACCGGCGTGCCGCTTTCCTCTCAGGGGAGGGCGCTGGTCCGGCCGAAGCGGTCGAGATGGCTGCCGCCGAACCGGCCTCGCGCAAGCGCGTCATTGTGATCGATCCCGGCCATGGCGGACATGATCCGGGCGCCTCGGCGCATGATCTGACGCGCGAGAAGACTATTGTGCTTGCGACCTCGCAGGCCTTGAAGACAAAGCTCGATGCGACGGGGCGCTATACCGTTCATCTGACGCGCAGCGACGATACCTATATCGACCATGAGGACCGTGTCTCGATGGCCCGTAACTGGGGCGCCGACCTGTTCATTTCCGTCCACGCAGACGCTGCGGGGAACAGCTCGGTCTCGGGGGCGACGGTCTATACGCTGTCAGCCCGCGGTGAGCGGCGCGTCGATGGCACGGCCAGCGCGAATGGCTGGCAGTTGCCGGTGGAAGACGGCACGTCTCAGGAAATCGTGGGCATTCTGACGGACCTCACCAAGCGCGAAACCAAAACGAATTCATCGATCTTTGCGGAAATGCTCATCCCTGAACTCGCCGGAGCAGGGCCGATTGTTCGCAACAGCCACAGGCGCGAGAACTTCTTCGTGCTGCTGGCCCCGGACGTGCCAGCGGTGCTGGTCGAGATCGGCTTTCTGACGAATCGGGCCGATGTGGCGCGTCTCTCCTCGCAGCAGGGCAGGGACCGTACCGCGGCCGCAATTGCGAATGCCATCGACACCTATTTCGCCCAGGCGGCAGGCCACACTGCAGTCAATTAGCTGTTTTCGTCTTCCGTAGGCTGCAGGCGCGCCTTACTCTGGACATGGAATTCTGCGAAGCGCTGCCTTCGTAACGATAACGCCTGAACGGACATGTCCATGAGTGAACAGACCGCGAAAAGACGATTCCTGACCTGGAAGACGGCCCGGCGCGTGGCAATCGGCCTCGTCATACTGGGGGCGATCTGTTTCACCGCCGTGATGCTGTGGGTTGCCGCGCTCTCCCGGGACTTGCCGTCGCATGAGCGCCTTGCCGACTATGAGCCGCCGATCACCTCGCGGGTGCATGCCGGGGACGGCACGCTCATCGCCGAATTTGCCGACGAACACCGTGTCTTCGTGCCCATCGAGTCCATTCCGGACCACGTTGTCCAAGCCTTCGTCGCCGCCGAGGACAAGAAGTTCTTCGATCATTCCGGCCTCGATTATCTCGGTATCCTGCGCGGCGCCATCAATTCGGCGCAGATCAAGCTGTCGGGCAGCGGCCGCAACCTGCAGGGCGGGTCGACCATCACACAGCAGGTGGCAAAGAACATGCTGCTTACGCGTGATCAGCGGATCGAACGCAAGGTGAAAGAAGCCATCATCGCGCGGCGCATGGAGAATACGTTCACCAAGGACGAGATTCTCGAGATCTACCTGAATGAGATCTATCTCGGTGTCCGCGCCTATGGCGTCGGCTCGGCCGCGCTCATCTATTTCAATAAGTCGCTCCCGGAATTGAACCTCTCTGAGGCGGCTATCCTCGCTTCCCTGGCCCAGGCCCCCTCGACCGTGAACCCGTACCGGCGTCCGCAGCGCCTGCTGGCACGCCGGGACTATGTGCTGAACCGGATGCTCGAAGACGGCTACATCACAAAAGAGGACGCCGAGGAGGCAAAAGCCCAGCCGCTGAAGGTGGTCGACCGGCTTCGCGGGCCGGAATATGCGGCCGCGACCTATTTCGTCCAGGAGCTTCGCCGTGAGCTCATCGACGAATATGGTGAGGAGGCGCTGGAGCGCGGCGGCCTTTCCATCCGCACCACGATGGACACCAAGATGCAGCTTGCGGCCCAGAATGCGCTGCAGAGCGGGCTGGAAACCTATGACCGCCGCCACGGTTATCGCGGCCCCTTCACGACGGTTGATCCGTCCGGCGATGTCGCCGCCCAGCTTTCCGACGTTGAACGCCCCGCTGGCTATGGCGACTGGGAAGCGGGCATGGTGGATGAGCTTACAGGCGACGGCGCGACCATCACGCTGCATGACGGGCGCACCACCACGATCCCGAAAGAGGATGTCGACTGGGCCGGCAAGTGGGACCGCCCCGAGGGCGGCGAAGGTCTGGCGCGCGGTGATGTGATCCTCGTTGATGTCGAGCGCACCGAAGAGTTGCGCCCCGGTGCACCGGAAGAGGTTGAAGAAGACGAGATCCGCGATGAGGAAGACTGGATTTCTGTCCCGTCAGAGACCGCGCGCCTTAAACAGGTGCCGGATGTCGAGGGCGCCATTGTCGCGCTGGATCCGCATACCGGACGGGTGCTCGCAATGGTGGGTGGATATTCCTTCTTCAAGAGCCCGTTCAACCGCGTGACGCAAGGCATGCGTCAGCCGGGCTCGTCCTTCAAACCTTTTGTCTATGCCGCGGCGCTGGAGAATGGCTACACGCCGTCTACCAAGATCCTCGACTCTCCCTTCGTCTATTATGACGAGGAAACCGGGCAGACCTGGAAGCCGCAGAACTATTCGGCCGGTCGCAGCTATGGCGAAGTGACGATGCGGACGGCGCTGGAACGCTCCTTCAACCAGGTGACCGCGCGGGTCGCTGTCGATATCGGTATGGAAGACGTGTCCGCGCTTGCCGAGCGCTTCGGGCTTTATGATGACCTGCCTGCCTATCCAGCCATGGCGCTCGGTTCAGGCGACACGACACCCTGGAAAATGGCGCGGGGCTATGCCGCTTTCGTGAATGGCGGCAAGGAAGTGACACCGACCCTGCTGGACCGTGTGCAGGACCGCTATGGCGACACGCTTTACCGCCATGATGAGCGCGAATGCGAGGGCTGCGAGGCCGAGAGCTGGGATGGCGGCGAACCGCCAGAGCTTGCCGACAATCGCGAGCAGCTGATCGACCCTGTGATTGCCTATCAGGTCGTCCACATGCTGGAAGGCGTCGTCGAGCGTGGCACCGCACGCCGGGCCGCCCGTCTGGGCAAGCCGCTTGCCGGCAAGACCGGGACGACGAATGATTATTTCGACGCGCTCTTCTATGGCTTCTCGCCGGACCTTGTGGTCGGTGTCTGGGTCGGTTTCGACCAGCCCCGTACGCTCGGCTATGGCGAGGCAGGTGGCTCGGTGGCGCTGCCGGTCTTCATCAGCTTCATGGAAGAGGCCCTGAAAGACGCGCCCGCCATGCCGTTCCGTATCCCGCCAGGTGTGCGGCTCGTGTCGGTAGATCACGATACAGGCGGGCTGCCGACCTCCGGCTCAGGTGAGGTGATCGTCGAGGCCTTCCGTCCGGGCACGGAACCCGGCGCGGTATTTGACGAGGATGGTGGCTTCTCAATCTCGGGCAATCAGGGCGCGAGCAATCCGGGCGATGTGGCCGATCCCTTCTCTGAAGGTCTGGGCCGGCGCCCCGGTGCCAAGGCCGGCGAAGAGGATGATGTCGCGGACGAGAATCTGAGCGGCATTTATTGACCCCGGCGCCGGTAATGTGCATCCCGTGCAAGCTGAAACCCATGTAGAGACAAGAGTTTATGTCTACTGAAATCACGACCCTTATTGATGACATCGAGCAGTCGGCAGAACTGCTGAGGAGGCGTCTTTGACTGGGACGTCGCACAAAAACGACTCGATGAACTGAACGCGCTGTCAGAGCGCCAGGATTTCTGGAACGATCCGGAACAGGCCCGCAAGCTGATGGCCGAACGCCAGCAGCTCGAGACCGGTATCGAAACCGTGCTTGAGCTTGAGCGTGAGGCCAGCGACGGGCGCGAACTCCTCGAACTCGCCGATGGCGACGAGGACATGATCGAGGATCTATCCGCCAGCATGAAACGCCTGCGCGAGCGCGCCGCCAAGGCTGAGCTTCAAGCCCTTCTGTCCGGCGAGGCCGACAGCAATGACTGCTATATGCAGATCAATGCCGGGGCAGGGGGCACCGAAAGCCAGGACTGGGCCGCCATGCTGCGGCGCATGTATGTACGCTGGGCCGAAGGAAGCGGTTACAAGGTCGAGGAAGTCGACGCGCATGATGGCGAAGAAGCCGGGATCAAGTCGGCGACACTGCTCATCTCCGGTCACAACGCCTATGGCTGGCTGAAATCGGAGTCGGGCGTGCACCGCCTTGTGCGGATTTCGCCCTATGACTCCTCGGCGCGCCGGCACACCTCATTTGCTTCGGTGACGGTTTCGCCTGTGATTGACGAGTCCATCGAGGTCGAGATCGACCCCTCCGATGTGCGCACCGACACGTACAGATCATCGGGGGCCGGCGGCCAGCACGTCAACAAGACGGACTCGGCCGTGCGTCTGACCCATGAGCCGACCGGGATTGTCGTTGCCTGTCAGGCAGGCCGTTCGCAGCACCAGAACCGGGCCAAGGCGTGGGAGATGCTTCGCTCCAAGCTCTATGAGCTGGAATTGCAGAAACGCCGCGAAGCTGCGCAGGACAGTCACGACTCCAAGTCGGATATCGGCTGGGGTCACCAGATCCGGTCATATGTGCTCCAGCCCTATCAGCTTGTGAAAGACCTCCGCACAAATCATGAGACCTCTGACACATCAGGCGTTTTGGACGGCGATATCGATGCGTTCCTGAGTGCCTCGCTGGCGCACGATGTGGGGGCCACACGCGAAGAAGAGGCCTAGACAGAAAAACGGCCACACCTTGAGGTGTGGCCGTTTCAGTCTGTTTCGCTTTACCGAAGAAAAGCAGATCAGGAGAGGGCTGTGGGGCTGCTCATACTGGCAGAGCTGCGGCTGTCGCTCGTGCTGGAGGCCGTCGACGATGCCGTCTTGCCGTCCGCCTTTGCGGAGCTGGACTCGCCTTCGATACTGGTCGACGGGCGCGCCGCTTTCGGGCCGGACGTCTTCAGCGGATCTTCGGAATATTTGACCTGGCCTTCGAAAATCGCATTGGGCTGAATGCTGAGCGAGGCGTGAAGGATGTCGCCTTCTACACGGGCCCCCGTCTCCAGTTCGACACGGCGGGCGCGGATCGAGCCAAGGACCTCGCCCTTCACCTTCACCGCTTCAGCCTTGACTTCGCCAATCACCTTGCCGCTGGCGCCGATCGTGATCTCGCCGGCGGTCACATCACCATCGATTACACCATCAATGTGAAGCGCTCCATCAGAACTGATCGAGCCCTTGATCTCCATATCGTTGCAGATGATCGAAGCGGCGGCGGAGCGCGTTCCCGTGCGGCTGGACGCCGCCTTCGGATCGACCGGCGGTGCGTAGCTTTGTGTGCTGGCGCTGTCCTTATTCTTGGTGAACATGTTTACCTGCCCTGAGAAATTCTACTGGATCGTAAGGTTTGTTGTTGAACCAGACCTCATAGTGAAGGTGTGGTCCGGTACTGCGTCCTGTTGACCCCATCGCCCCGACAGTGTCCCCGATCGCCACCGTATCACCGGTGCTCACATTTATACGTCTTAAATGACCGTAACGTGACTTGAAGCCATTGCCATGGTCGATCTCGACCAGCCGGCCATAACCGGACTTGGTGCCCGCAAAGCTGACCTTGCCGGGGCCCGTCGCCGTGATCGGCGCATTCCAGTAGGCACCGACATCAATGCCATTGTGCCAGCCCGGACGCTGATTGAACGGATCGACGCGCAGGCCGTAATTCGAGGTCAGATGGGATGGCACGCCGACCGGATCGGCCAGCGGAAGGGTCGAGACGACATTCTCATAATAGCGCGCTTCTTCCATCCGCGCGGCCACCTGGGCGACGCGCTCGGCGAACATGGCTTCTTCCGGGCTGTTGAATTCCCCTGAGGTCAGGCTTGCGAACGGCACAAGTGGGCCGCCCATTTCCCGGTTTTCAGCAATGCGGTTCGTGCCCACCGCAGTCAGGCGCAGGACACCGCGGGCCGCCTCAGCGCGCTCAATAGCGATGTCCTCGACCTCATCGAGGAAGACCTGCTGCTCACGTTGGATGTCGGCAATCTGGCGGCGGACACCGGCATTATCGGTTCTGGCTTCCTGGATCGACTCCGACGCCCGCGACTGGCGCCGGTCGGCTTCATCGATAGACGCATTGACTAGGAGGGCGGTGCCATCGCCGCGAAGGGCGGCGGTTTCCAGCTCCCCGCCATTTCGCAGGGCGTCGAGCATCACTTCCAGTGTACGATGGCGTTCTTCAAAGCTGACGGTCGCTTCCTGGAAGGCTTCAGTCCGTTCGACCAGCTGGGAGCGGGAGAGGGCATCGCGTGCCCGCAGCTCCTGAACCCAGCGCTCATACTTGTCGATCTGCTGCTGGCCCTGGGCCGACAGCGTGCTGCCGGGGAGGAATACGAGACTGGCGGTGGCGTACAAGGTCCAGCCAACAACGGCGGCGATGGCGACAGACAGGACGGCTTGCTGGGAAGGCGAGATTATGAAGTAGCGGACGGTCCCACCGCTGCGGTGGTAAATCTGGCGTTCCGGGAAAAGGCGACTGAAAAGCTCCCCCACTTTCATCGTCTTTTTCGTCATCGACGCGCCTGCCTCTCTAATTACTCTTACACTTGCTGTGTCATCCACAGCACACCCTCAGGAATTTTTCTAACGCAATTCGTATCGCAGCGGAAAGGGCAAATCCCCCGGTTCGCCGCATTTTTCTCACAATTGATAAAATTTTTTACTAAATCTTCCCTCGCCTCGGCACGTCTGATGCAGAATAGGTCAAAGTATAGAGAGAACTTTCTCAACATGTCCTTTCACCCGCACCTTCCGCCAGCATTCAATAATCATACCATCGCTGCCAATTGCGAAAGTAGAGCGTTCTATTCCCATGAATTTGCGCCCGTACATGTTCTTTTCCTTCCAGACACCGAAGGCTTCACAGGCCGCTCCGTCCTCGTCTGAAGCGAGAGGGATGGCAAGCGCCTGTTTTTCTATGAATTTCTCATGCGAGGCCAGGGTGTCGCGGGACACGCCGACAATGTCGAAACCCTTGGCGTCGAACTCCGCTTTCATCTCGGTGAAAGCTTTGGCCTCGGTCGTGCACCCGGGTGTATTGTCTTTCGGGTAAAAGAATACGATCACGCCGCGTCCGCCGGAGGGCGGCAGGGAGATAGGGCCAGCGGTGGTGTCCAGTTTTAGGGCAGGGGCAGCATCGCCTGCTGAAAGTGGTGCGGTCATCGGGCTTCTCGTCCTATTTCTGCTTTATTGATAGGCTAGTAGACGTCTACAGCCTTGGTTGAAGGAGGCAAACCGGACTTGGTGCGACAGACCGCAGCCGTCATTACATTCGAGATCATCGGCGGGATACTTCTTCTGGCGATTGCAGGCGCAGTGGGCCTTGCTTTCATGCTGTCGCGCGGGCCGGTCGAACTCAATCTTTTCAAGGCAGACATTGAGAAAGCCCTGGTCGCCGCCCGCGACGGCCGGGATGTCGAGATCGACGGGCTGACATTGCAATGGGAGGCGTCTGACCGCCGGATGATCATTGCCGCCAGCGGGCTGAGGCTTGCCGACAATGATGGACAGCTCGCAGCAGAGGCGGAGAAGGCCATTATCACGCTGGATGCCGGCTCTCTTCTTTACAGGCGCGCAGAGGTCATCGGACTCGAGCTGCGCAATGGCTGGGCAGATGTGCGCAATGTGTCGCCAACCGAATGGACATTTGCGGGTGAACCCTTGCCGGAATTCGAAGCGCGAGAGCTTCCAAGCACGCCCGAAGGCTGGCTTGCGCTCGCCAATCGAGGCCTCGGCGAGGTGCTCCGGGGGCTTCAGGTCAATCGCACCACGACAAAGTTCGAGACTGCGGCCTTCCAGGATATGGAGCTGCGGTTCTTTGATGTGTCTGGCGACCTCATGGCCCAGATGGATGATGCGACCGGCCGGTTTGAGCAATCGGCGGATGGACTTGAGATGGCCGTATCCGGCAGCGGGGAGGGGATCGGTCTGCCCGGCGATGTGAGAGCAAATCTTGAGGCGCCGCCAAGCTATAATGCCCTGGACTTCAGTATCGAGATTGGCAGCTGGAGCGTAGGCGATCTTGCTGCACGCCTGGGGATTGGCGATGCACTCGTCAGTGGCTTTCCGGCAGATATCACAATCGGCCTCGACTATGAGGCGTCTGAGGGAATTACCGGGTTGAGACTGGCCGCCGACGCGTCCGAAGGCCGGCTGACGCTTGGCGGGCGGAAGTTTGAGGTCAGCGACCTCAGTTTCGACTCCGCCTATGACCCTGAAACCGACACGCTTTCGCTGAGCGATGTGTCTGTCGAAACAGAGCGGGGATCCGGCACCGTTTCCGGCAGCATGTCCGGTGTCGTCGGCAACGAGGAAAGCACGCAGTTCGACCTCACCTCCGACGCCTTCACGCTGGATTTCACACCGTATTTTCCTGAGGTCTGGGAAATGTCTGACATCAGCGCCAGCGGCCGCCTGGATGAAGAGACGACCGCACTCTCGATTGAGGCGTATCAGGCCTCGGTCAAAGGCATCACCTTCAAGGGCAATGCGGAAATTGCCCCTGTTGCCGATCAAGAGGAAGGCGAACTGCCCGTACGGGTGCGGACGACAGGCGAGGCTGAGGGCACGATCACGAAGGAACAGATCCTGAGCTTCTGGCCGGAAACCCTTGGGGAAGGGGCGCGCGGCTTTGCGAGACGCAAGGTCCTTGGCGGACGGGTGACCGCCGCCAACTACAGTCTCGATCTCCAGCGCGACAGTTTTGCCGAAGGCTTCCTGCGTGATGAGGATCTCACCGTGCGCTTTTTCGTTGAGGATGGTTCGGTCAAGTTTCTTGACGACCTGCCGCCGGTCACCAAGGCCTCTGGCAGCGGACGTCTCACCGGGAATGGCTTTCAGGTTCAGCTCAGCGAGGGGGAGTATAATGGCTGGGAGCTGACAGAGGGCAGTGTCCAGTTTCCGCGCTTCAATCCCAAGGGTGAGCTTTTCCGCGTCTATGCAAGAGGCGAGGGGCCTCTGGTCAATGTGATGCGGCTGATCGCCGGGTCGAGCCTGATGTCTGAAGACAGCACGCTCGATCCGGAGCGCTTCTCCGGCGACGCCAGGGCAACTTTCGAAATGCTGCGGCCGGCACTCGACGACGTGCCGCTTGAGGACACTGAGATCAGCGTCACGGCAAACGTTGAGGACGGGAGGCTCAAGGATGCTCTTCCGGGCCTGGACCTCACCGGCGCAGATGTCGATGTCGAGCTGAAGGAGATGCGGCTTGTCATGACGGGCCATGGCGAGCTTGGCCCGGCGCCGGTCCAGTTCTCGTGGCGCGACGAATTCAATGATGACGTCGATACGGCCGACCTTTCGGCCAGCGCCTTCATTTCTCCGGACTTTCTCAACCGCTTCGGCGTTGTCGGGCGTGCCTATGTGTCGGAGGACATCCCCGTTGAGCTGCAGGCAAAGGTCGCCAATAACGGCCTTGAGGCGCTCGAGGTGGGCTTTGAACTGGAGCAGTCACGGGTCGATATTTCCGAGATTGGCTACATCAAGCCAGTCGGCGAACCCGGCCGCGCCACACTCGCCTATGACGCGAATTCCGAGACCAATGCCTCGACATTCAGGTATCAGAGCGAGAAAGCCCGTCTGGACAGCGATATCGTTCTGTCAAAGTCCGGCCAGCTCCAGTCGCTGGATGTGCGTGAAGCCTATCTGCAGGACACTGTAGATGTGAGCGGCACCATCCGCCGCGAGCAGAATGGCAAACTGGTCAGCGAACTGAACGGCGCCTTTCTCGACGCGAGCGCGTTCTTTGGGGATTTTGGCGCCGTCGGCGGCAGTGCCGGGAATGTCAGCCTGCCGGTCACGCTCAGTGCAAATCTCGACACGCTGCGTCTGCGCGAGGGGCTCGACCTTGAAGATGCAAGCCTCGTTTTCGTGAGTTCGAAGACGGGGGTCCGGGAGGTGCAGGCTGATGGCACAATCGAGACCGGCGGCCAGATGTCGGCAGTCTATCGGGGGCCGACCGCAGAAGATGCGGCCACAATCCAACTTGAAAGCGACGATGCCGGCTTCTTCATGCGCGCGCTGTTACGTCAGGACTTTTTGAGCGGTGGATCGCTCGAGCTTGAGGGGAAGCTGGCCCGTGGCCCGGACCCGGCGCGGCTACACCTGTCTCTCTCCGATGTGAGGATGCGTGATGCGCCCTTCCTGACGCAGGTCCTCTCGCTTGCCTCATTGAGGGGGCTCGCCGACACGCTGAGCGGGGAAGGGGTGCTATTTACCGATATCGAGGTTCCCGTTGCCGTGCAGGCCGGCCGGTTCATAATTGAAGGGGCGCGTGCCAATGGCCCGGCGCTCGGTCTGACACTCAATGGCTGGTTCGAACAGGAAAGCGACGAGATCCGGCTGAGCGGTGTTCTGGTGCCGAGCTTCGGGATGAACTCCATGCTGGGCGGTGTGCCTGTGATTGGCGACCTCTTTGTCGGGCGTGAAGGTGAGGGGATCTTCTCGCTGACCTATTCGGTCCGCGGTACGCTCGATCGCGCGCAGGTGGCCGTGAATCCGCTATCGGCCGTGACACCGGGCATCCTGCGGCGCATTTTCGAGAATCCGGCCGATACGTCCATTCCAGACAGCCTGCCGGTGGACCCCGACAAGACCCCGCCTGCGCCGCCCATGCCAGACGCGGAATTCATTCCGCCTGCGCCGGGGTCTGAGAACAATTAGCCGGTCTTCTCGGTCGCCTTGACGGCATCCCAGAGCGCGCCCTGTTCATTCAGGGAGAGGCTTGAAAAGTCCTGTCCGCGCTTGGCTGCCAGCGCTTCCATGGCGCGGAAGCGGCGCTCGAATTTCGCGTTCGCCTTGCGCAGGGCAATTTCGGGGTCGAGCTTGAAGCGCCGTGCGAGATTGGCCGACACGAAAAGCAGATCGCCGATCTCATCCTCAATTGCGTCCATATCCTGGCTCTCGATGGCCTCGCGGACTTCCAGCGATTCCTCGTCCAGCTTTTCCAGAATGTCTTCGGGGTTCGTCCAGTCGAAGCCGGTGCGCGCGGCGCGCTTCTGTATCTTTTCCGCGCGCATCAGCGCGGGAAGTGCCTTTGCAACGCCGGCCAGCGCAGACCTGTCCTCGCTCCTGCCTTTCTCGGCGCGTTCGCGCGCCTTGATCGTTTCCCAGGCTTCGGTCTGGCCGTCGGCGCTGCGCCCGTCGGGCTGGTCGAAGACATGCGGATGGCGCCGGACCATCTTGTCATTGATGCTTCTGGCGACGTCATCGACCGTAAAGAGACCGGCTTCAGAGGCCATCTGGCTGTGAAAGACGACCTGAAGAAGAAGGTCGCCAAGCTCTTCCTTCAGGTCGCTGAAATCGCGGCGCTCGATAGCATCTGCGACTTCATAGGCTTCCTCGATCGTATAGGGCGCGATGGTTTCGAAGTCCTGCTCAAGGTCCCAGGGGCAGCCGCCATCGGGATTGCGCAGCTGGGCCATGATCTCTCTCAGCCGGTCGAATTGCGAAGCAGGGGGTGTGGACAAGATTGAAACCTCCTGTGGGCGTCGGGTCAGTCGTACGAATATCCGGGCATGATTAGTGACGTGCTTGCCGGCCCCGGCGCAATGGGGGAGAGGCAGAATTCTGACATGGGGAGAGGATTGGAAAACCGGTTCGAGGGCTTGGGCAAAAAACCGTTGTCAGGTCCGGTGGGACGGTTGAGCGACCTGAAAACCATACAGGCGGGCGCCACAGGATCATAATCCGAAAATCGCATAATCAATATTATGGGAAATTCGAGACTGATGTCCTAGAGCGGGAAGTCGAGAGCGAGGCCGTCATAGGCCGGGCGCACATGGTCCGGCAGCTCCTTGCAGAGTGTCTGGTAATCCATGTCGATATGAAGATTGGTGAGCCACGCCTCTTTTGGCGCAAGCCGTTCGATCCAGTCCAGCGCGCGTTCGAGGTGCGCATGGCTGGGATGCGGCGTGTAGCGCAGCGCGTCGAGAATGAGCGTGTCGAGACCAGTCAGCGCCTCCAGGCTCTCTTCAGGGAAATCATGAAGATCATTGCAGTAAGCCAGATTCCCGATCCGGAAGCCCAGGCTCATGATACGGCCGTGCATCTGTTCGACTGGCAGGAGTGTGACCGGCCCGCCCTCTCCCGTGATCGTAAATGGTTCCAGCGGGACGATATCGGCCTGACGGTCAAGGATCGGCGGATAGCCGCCATGGCCCTTGAAGCAGTAGCTGAAACGTTCAGTCAGCGTCGACGCGGTCCGGGCATCCATATAGGTCGGCACACGGCGGCGCATGCGCAGCGCGAGTGCGCGTACATCGTCTATCCCGTGGGACTGGTCAGCATGGTCATGTGTGTAGACCAGAGCATCCAGATGCTGCAGGCCGACATCAAGAAGCTGTTCGCGAAGTTCTGGTGAGGAATCGATCAGGATGCGTGTACATGTGTCTGGCGTCTCGAGCGGCCCGACATCGAGCAAAGCACAGCATCGCCGACGGCGATTGCGCGGCTCGGATGGATCGCAGTCGCCCCAGTCGTTTCCGACCCGCGGGACGCCGCCGGAGGACCCTGTGCCGAGAAATGTGAACCTCGCCTGCTCCATCTAACTATTCACTTTATCAAATAAAGTCAAGGCATTATCTTCGCATATTGAAGTAATTTCTTCGCGTGACCGGCCGTGCAGCCCGGCCAGCGCATCTGCCACAAAAGGCAGATAGGAGGGTTCATTCCGGCGCCCACGATATGGAACGGGCGCGAGATATGGGCAATCGGTTTCCAGGATCACCCTCTCCAACGGGATCGTGGAGATGACGGCACGGACATCATGGGCGTTCTTGAAAGACAGAATGCCGGAGACAGAAAAATACGCGCCAAGCGCCAGGCCGCGATCGGCAAGCGTCTGTCCGCCCGTATAACAATGCAGAAGAATGCGGAACGGCCCGTTCTCGTATTCCTCTTCAAGAATATCTGCCGTCATTTCATCGGCTTCCCGTGTGTGAACGACGAGCGGTAGTCCTGTCTCGCGAGCCGCGGCAATATGGCGGCGAAAATTGGCGACCTGTTCGGCCTCGGCTGAATAGCCATAGTGAAAATCGAGCCCGGTCTCCCCTATCGCCACGGTCTTTGGGTCACTGGCTGCGCGGAGAAGCTCTTCAACTGTTAGATCGGTGAAGTCCTTGGCGTGATGCGGGTGCACGCCAGCTGTATTCCAGATATCGTCATTCGCCTCTGCAATGGCCCGGACGGTATCGTAATTATCGAAGCGGTCGCAAATGGCGAGAAAGCGTGTGACGCCGGCCTCGCGCGCGCGTGTCAGCACATCTTCGAGGTCGTCCACGAACGCGTCTGCGTGCAGGTTGACATGGGTATCGAACATGGACCTGCCCCTAATCCCTTGAGGCGCCGGATTGAAGCCCGGTTACCAGTTTGGACGCGGCCTGGATGGGTGTCATGTGAAGGTTTCGCTGCGCGGCGACCGTGCGTTGCAACTCGAACCAGATATCGGCCCAGCGCGGGGTCTCCTGTGCCTTGTCGCCAACCCAGCTCATGATCTCATCGGCAAAGACGGCAAAGCTTGTCTCGTCTTCTGCTGCGGCCTGAATGGCTGTTGCAAGGGTCGCGTCATTCGGCTTCGGAAAGGCCTTCAGGAGGCTCTGGGCGGCATGCGCGGCGGCGAGCACTTTGGGGCCGGTCAGCTCTTCTGCGCGCCCCGGCCGTCCCTTTACCAGCGCGGCCACCTGATCGGGCGTTTCGACCTCCTGATCTTTCAGGGCCTGGAGCGTGTCCTCATCGGATAGCGTGTGCAGCCGCAAGGTCTGGCAGCGTGACCGGATCGTCGCCAGAACCGGCGTCGTGGCGTGTGAGATGAGGAACAGGATGGCACGCGCCGGCGGCTCTTCCAGGGTCTTGAGCAAGGCATTGCGGCCGTTGGCATTCATTTCATCGAGCGAGTCGAGAATGCCGATCCGCCAGCCGCCAAGTGCTGGCTTGAGGGCGAAGAAATGGTTGAGCTCGCGGATCTGCTCAACGGAGATGTCCTGTTTCAGGTTGCCCTTGTCATTGAGGCCGCGCTGGACGTGTTTGAGGTCTGGATGGCCAGATGCGAGGACTTTCTGGATGACGGGGTCGTCTTCCGGTGCTGCGGCGGGATCGTCGCCTGCGGGCCTGGCGCCGAGCAGCATGGCAGCCAGACGCAAGGCAAAGCGCGCCTTGCCGATCCCGGATGAGCCCTCGAATATCCAGGCATGGTGAAGCCGCCCGCCGGAGAGCGCCTTCATGAATTTCTGCTGGGCGTCATCATGGCCGTAAAGCGGAAAAGCCACCCGCGTCATGACAAGGCCTCATCCAGTGTTCTGAGCGTCTGCTTCAGCACCTCTTCGGGGGACTGCATGGCGTCGATCACCCGGCAGCGATCAGGATTAGCCGCGGCTATATCGAGATAGAACTGGCGCACTTTTTCATGGAAGCTGAGCGGCATGGATTCAAACACGTCCGATCCGCCACGCTGCTTGCGGCGGGCGACGAGGTCGGTGACCGGGCCGTCGAGGACAAGGGTGAGGTCAGGCTGCGCCTTGCCCACTACCAGCCTGTCGAGGGTCTCGAAATCTTCGGTCGAAAGCCCGCCGAGCCCCTGATAGACGCGCGTCGAATCGGCAAAACGGTCCGAGATGATCCATTCTCCGGCCTCGAGCGCGGGCAGGATCAGCTTTTCAAGGTGATTGAGCCGGGCCCCAAAGACCAGCAACGCTTCGCTGAGAGCGCTCCAGCGTTCCTCTCCCGGGGGTGAGAGGACGAGGCTGCGCACGGCTTCTGCGAGCGGCGTGCCTCCTGGCTCCCGCGTGACGATAACGGGCTGTCCCCTGTCGAGCAGATGCGTTTCGAGCCCGGCAATCAGAGTGGACTTGCCGGTTCCTTCACCGCCCTCAACCGTTATGAACTTGCCTGGCCGGATCATTCGGCCGTGCCGCCACCCATTTTGAGGCTGAGCCCCTCAATGGCGCGGCCGACAAAACCAAGTGCGCCCACGGATTCTGTCGCAACCAGCGGCGCCGTCACGGGAACGTCCTTGCCGTCCATGGTGATGACCAGGGTTGCGATCTCGTCGCCCGCCTTGATGGGCGCGGCGATGGGGCCGTTATAGACGATCTCGCTTTTCGCCTCATCGAAACTCTGCTTGTGACCGGCGACGCGGACGTCCGAGGCCAGCTGGACCCCTACGGTGCGGGACTCGCCGTTCCAGACCGGAAGCTGGGCCAGCGGTTCGGCGCCGGGGCTAATGGTCCTGGAGTCGAATGCGGTAAAGGCAATCCGCATCAAACGCTCGGATTCCTCGGCACGGGCCTGCGAACTCGGAAGCCCGTTCAGCACCATGATCATACGCTGGCCGTCGCGTTCGGCTGAGGCTGTGAGGCCGTATCCAGAGGCCTGGAGGTGGCCGGTCTTGAGGCCGTCAGCCCCTTCCATCGTGTAGAGAAGCGGGTTGCGGTTTCCCTGTGTGATGCCGTTCCAGGTCATCTCCAGCTCGGAATAGTATTTGTAGTATTGCGGATAGTTGCGGATCTCGGCAGCGGCGAGCTTTGCAAGGTCGATCGCGGAGATGACATGGCCTTCTGCCGGCAGGCCGCTGGCATTCTTGAAGTTGGCGGATTCGAGACCAAGCTCGTGCGCGAGATCTGTCATGCGGTCGGCAAAGGCATCCTCGGATCCGGAAAGCCCTTCGGCGAGGACAATGCAGGCATCATTGCCCGAGAGAACGACGACGCCCCGAAGCAATTGCTCAACGGTTGGCGTCTCGCCGATCTTGAGCCCCATGGTGGAGCCGCCGGTCGCCCAGCCGCCTTCGCGCCAGGCACGTTCGCTGACAACCATTTCGTCGTCGAGCGAGATTTCCCCGCTCTCAATCGCGTCATAGATCACATGCGCGGTCATGATCTTGGTCATGGAGGCCGGAATCATCGGCTCGCTGCCGCGTTTGGAATAGAGGATGTCGCCCGTCTCATAGTCCATGATCACGGCGTATTCTGCCTGCGTATCGATGTACTGAGCGCTCGCCGGCAGGACGGCCCCGACGATAAACAGGACGGCGGCAAGCAGGGTCGGTCGGCGCATGGAACTCTCTCCGGGTCTGGGCAGGATCAATATAGATCCAACCTAACCCAGTGAGGGCGTTTTGGAAGCCGGGTCAATGCAGCCCGCCTGAATTCAGCCCTGCGTGACGAAGCTGTCGCGATAGCCCTGATGTGAGAGCCTCGTGCGAGCGCTGTCGGCATCGGCTCGGGTCCTGAACGGGCCGACCATCACGCGGTGATAGGTGGTTCCGCGAAGGTCAACGGTCTTGACGTCGCTGCGCATGCCGGAGGTGACCTTACCCGCAAGCGAGCGTGCGTGGTCGAAATCCATGAACGAGCCGATCTGGACAAACAGGCCCGACGTGTCCGCCATCTGCTGACGCTGGTCGCTGACAGGCGCGCGGCGCTGTGCAGGTGGCAGGGAGACAGGCTGTGCAGGGGGCGGCGCGACCGTGGCCTGGTCTTGCAGGTGTTCGCCGGCCACGCCGGAAGCTGCACCGAGATACTCGATCTCAACATCGGCGGACTGGCCCTGCGACAGGCCGAGCATTTCACCTGCATGAGGCGAAAGCGTCATCACATTCCCGCTGGCAGCAGAGGTGCGTGAGGTGATGCGGACCACGACCTCGCTCCCACTGCTCAGCACCCGCACATGGGCGAGACCGTTCAGTGGCAGGCTGGTATGCCCGGCCGTCATGCCGCTCGAGGCGCCAAAGCTTGCAGCCACGATTGCGCGGCTGGACACACCATTGGCAAGCGCGCTGGCGGGCTGCGCCGCTGACTGCACAGATGGCAGGCTGGCGGACGCACCGGGGCGCACACTGCCCGGATAGGTAAAACTGATCTGACGCCGCTGGGCAGGCAGCGTGCCGGAGCCGGTCTGGGTGACCGGGCCGCGCCAGCTATCCTGCGAAGCTACGGGATTCAGCCTCGGCGTGGCGCCGGAAGCTGGTGAATAGAGCGGCGTGGCCGGCGCGTTGACGGGCTGGACCGTCGGCGCCTGGCTCACGGCGGTACGATGATTATACGAGATGGGCGCGGCGTCGCGCGGCCCGGCATTCGCGATGAGCGGACAGACTGACGCCAGAAGTGACGTTGCGACAAGCGCACGCATCCCGGCAGTGGCATTCATAGCCATGGGAACCTCGTTCTGCGGTCTCATTTTTCGTGTCCGACATTCTGCCGGGGGCACGGACCGATTTATTCGGTCATCCTGGACGCTAGCGTAATAAGGTAGAGATCAACTGAAGCAGAAGGAAAAGTTCGCACACGTTCAGGTAGGAATTTGGTTACAAATTGGCCGCGGGAGGCTTGCGCCCTATTCCACTCCCCTCGCCTAGCGAAGGACCAAGAAGCCCTCGCCAAGACCAAGGGACTGCAGATCCTGGCGCGCCTGCTCACCGGCCGAGCGCGTCGCAAATGGCCCGGCGAAGACGCGGAAATAATCTGCTTCATCGACACGCACCGACTCTATGTCGGTGGTATAGCGACCATTGAGCTTGCTGGAGACGGCCTCTGCATTGTTTATGCGGGTAAACGAGCCAACCTGGACATAGACCTGCGGGCCATAGGCGGTCTGCTCTGCGGCCTGGGGCTCTGCAGCCACGGGCTGCGGGCGAAGCGGCTCTGGACCGCTTTGTGCCGCGCCCGCCTCATGAACCACAGGCTCTGACGGGGTGGCCTCTGCGAAAACCGGTGGCGGCGAATAATCGGGCAAACGGGCTGGCGTTGCGACCTTCTTGCCGGGATCCGGTACGCCGAGAGAGGGTTCGACGCCGCCGAGAAGACGGTCATCATAGAGTTTCGGCGCAGGCTTGGCGGGTTTCGGTTCGCTGGCCACCTTGTTCATCGCCGGGCCGGCCTGGATGCTCTCGCCCATATGGACCGGAATAAGCTCAGGCGCGGGGCCGAGATAGTCGAGTTTTACGCTTGCCGTACCCTGATCGATCATGCCCAGCGTTTCAGCTGCGCGGCGCGAAAGATCAATGATACGCCCGCCTGTGAACGGCCCGCGATCATTGACGCGGACGACAATCTCACGGCCATTCTGCTGGTTTGTCACCTTTACAAGGCTCGGCAGAGGCAAGGACGGATGGGCGGCAGTCGGGATGTTGGCATCAAAAAGTTCGCCACTGGCCGTCGGGCGGCCCTGGAAAGCACGCCCATACCAGGAGGCGATGCCCTGCTCGCTCGACATGCTGAGCGCAGGCGCGACTGCGGCCGACTGCATAAGCGCCGCCATCTGAAGCGAAGAGGCTGATGCACTGACGTGGACAAGCCGCGCATCGGTTCGCTCGGCACTTGCGGGAAGCGCAAGTGCGGCGGCTGTCATGAGGCTGACCAGAGCCCGGGTCTGCAAGGTGCGCGATGCTGCCATTTGGCCCTCATCCTGAATTCGGGTTGGCATGGGCCGCCCTCACGCGGCACATGCGCTGGACAGTGTCCAGTCTGAGTTCCCCCTGCCCCGACTGAACTGCATACGGCGAAAATTGCAAACAAAGTGTTTCCAGTTCTTTCGTCGTCAGCGAGAGGTCGCCCCGGAATGAGGCAGAATTGTGGTTCAGTGCTGCACTTGCATTTGAAGCGGCAATGAAGGAAACAGACGCCCGCCCGGAGGAGTGGCAGAGTGGTTGAATGCGGCGGTCTTGAAAACCGTTGAGCGTGCGAACGTTCCGGGGGTTCGAATCCCTCCTCCTCCGCCAATTCATCGGACCAGCGCCGGTCAATACGGATCAGGCTGGCTGATATCCTTTCCTGTTTAGCCTTTTCTTCGTCTACCGGACTGCTTCCTGCGCAGGCTGTTGGGGGCGCGAAAGATGCTGAACAGAACCACAACCGCTTTGCTGCAAGGCCGCTGCCGGCGGAGAGTCTGAGGCGTTCTTGCTGATTTTTACCTGCGGCGCGCCTCAAGCCAGGCTTCCACCTCCGCCTTGGTAAAGCCGACCATGCCAGCGCCGATGATGATCGGCTGCAGGAATGTCGGGTCCTTTCTGTAGCGATTGACCGTTGGAACCGGGCCGTTGATCCGTCGTGCGGCTTTTTTAAGCGCCGGCTCCGACGGACAGTAATCAAACTACCCTGACCTCAAACCCGACTATGTGCTGCGCCACACCTTGCGCGCCTGACGACATGCACTACCTATCTTTTATTCCCGCCCGGGAATAAAGCTTTATGAGAAGCTGTCATGACAGGATGATGCCCCCGGATGGGGCAAAATCGGTCATGCCAAGCTTTTTCGGAAGATCGCAGGCCCGCGAGCAATCGATTTGTAGAGAAACGGGAAGGATTTTGAGATGTCCGAACAAGATGCGGAAAGTTCGTCGGAAGAGTTCGCCCTTTCGGTCGAAAAACTGATGGGAAACCCTGAGAGATGGCGGCGGCTGGGAGTGCCTGTTGCCGCGGGCCGGTCGATTAATGACGATGGCACGCCGGACTACGGCCTCTTCGGTCCGTCCAGTGTCGTGTGGAAGGTCATTTTGCACCCCGCCACGATCATCTACCAGACGGTGGCACAATTCAGCATGCAGCTGATGTACAAGCCGGTGGTCGCGGGCGTCCGCGATGCGGATCCGCTAGCGACCAAGGTTCGCGCCGGCAAGTTGACCGCGTTTGACTCCTTCGAGCGCTTTCAGCGCAATTCGGGCCTGCATGCGCCGATGTGGTTCGGTGATACGCGCACTGCCGAAACCATGTGGGCGCACCTGCATGCGCTTCATGCCCATGTGAAAGGCGGCCTCATCGATGTCGGGCAACCGGAACTGGGCGAGTACCACGCCGATGGCCCCCGTGATGTGATGTGGGCTGCCCTGACCGAGATGATGGGTATGCTCTTTGTGTACGAACATTTCGCCTGGCATGGCGACACTCCCCCACAGCGGCTGCCGAATCATGAACGCGACCAGTATGTCGCGGACTCAGCGGCATATCTGCGTGTCGTGGGGGCGCCGGAAGAGGAGATCCCTCAGACCATGGCGGATGTCGATGCCTTGTTCCATCGATACCAGGATCTCTTCAAGAAGACCGAAACGATGAATATCATGCCCGAATCCGGCAAGGATTTCGCGGCCCTCAGCGAGGAACAGATCAAGAAGAATTGGCATCCCACCCAGCAGATGGCCGTTGATGTCCTGGAAGAGTTCTTCATGAAGCCGACGAACTTGGTCATCGCCTCTTATCCGACCTATCTTCAGATATGGGGAGCGGGCTGGGACGAAGAGAAAAGAGCTGAAGAAGCCGAGAATTTGAAGGCGGCGCTGCCAGAAATTAAGGCCCGGCAGGAATCGCCGGATGTCGAGCGGCGAGCGATCGATTTGTTCTGGGGGCCAGATGGTCATGAGCTGATTTCGTCAGCTCGCGCGCTCATGAAGAGGGTGAACTGATGTCTGACATGACAATGTCCAGCAGAAATATGGCGCTCACCCGTATCCCGGCGAAGATAACGAGGCGCGACGAAATCGCCGAGGCCATTCTTCTGATCGAGTTCAGCGCCGAGTATTTTCCCTCCTGGACGGCCGGAGCGCATATCGACGTGGAGGTTCCCGGCTGCGGATTGCGATCCTATTCGCTGGTAGACGGGGATTACCAGAAGAAGTACCGGATCGCGGTCAAGATCCTCGACGATCCGGGATCGGCCTCCTTAGCCATTCGCGACCATTTCCATGTCGGTACCGACGTCGTCATCTATCCGGCGATCAACCGATTTCCGATCAGGCAGGCGTCACACTATACCTTCCTGGCAGCCGGTATCGGCGTGACGCCGATCCTCTCGATGCTTCGGGATCTCGATGGCACCGACGCTGCCTGGAAATGCCACTACTTCGTCAGAACCAGGGATCAGATGCCCTTCATTGACGATATGCGGGCTTTGGCCGACAAGGCGAATGCGGAATTGAACGTCTATGTCAGCGGCGAAACCGGCCGCCAGTCAATTTCCGAACTTCTCGAGCACGAAGACAATCTGGACGCCGTCTATGCGTGCGGTCCAACCGGCTTCATGAACGAGGCCGAGGCCATCGTCTCGAAGCGAGAGGGGGTCCGGTTCTACATGGAGGATTTCGATGACCAGAGGACGGAGGTCATCGCAGAGCAGCCTCAACCCATCTGTCAGGGCGAAACCGCGGAACGGATCAGCTCGAATGCGGCTTTCGAGGTCGAATGCCGCGCCAGTGGGCACAGCTTTACCGTGGAACCGCATGAGACGATCCTGGATCATGTGAAGCAGATCCTGCCCGATCAACCCACTTCTTGCGAGGAGGGGGTGTGCGGAACCTGTGAGGTCGCGGTCCTTGAGGGAATACCGGCGCATCGCGATCAGTGGTATACGGATGAAGCACGTGCACATGGCGGACGGATGATGATCTGCGTGAGCCGGTCGAAAACGAAGAAGATCGTTCTCGACCTTTGATTGCCCGTCCTGTCGTCGGGGCTGTGCCTCAAGCGATAGCGGTTGCGCAACTTTACGACATTCCGAGATTGAAATCTCAAGGAGGTATTCATGCCTACCGTAGCCGACCAGATGGTCGATACCCTCAAGGCCGCGGGTGTGAAGCGGATCTACGGCATCGTGGGTGACAGCCTCAACGGCTTCACCGATGCGCTCCGTCGCAAGGGAGGGATCGACTGGCTTCACGTCCGTCACGAAGAGGTGGCCGCCTTCGCTGCGGCCGGCGAGGCCCATGCGACCGGCGAACTCGCAGTATGTGCGGGCAGCTGTGGTCCGGGCAATCTCCATCTCATCAACGGCCTGTTCGACGCGCATCGCTCGCGCGTCCCGGTGCTCGCGATCGCGGCGCAAATCCCGTCGGGCGAAATCGGTTCCGGCTATTTCCAGGAGACCCATCCGGAGGAGCTCTTTCGCGAATGCTCGAGCTACTGCGAACTCGTCTCCAGCCCGGCCCAGATGCCGCGCGCGATGGAAACGGCGATCCGCCGGGCCGTTGCCGAGCGCTGTGTATCGGTGCTGGTCATCCCGGGTGACGTCGCGTTGAAGGAGATTTCGGGAGAGAGCGAGCCGCAGCCGCTGTCGCTGAAGCCCCCCAAACCGATCGTTGCGCCTCCCGAAGACGCCCTCGACCGGCTCGCAGCGTTGCTCAACGAATCTAAGCGCGTCACCCTGCTCTGCGGCGGGGGCGTCGAGGGCGCGCATGACGAGGTCGTTGCGCTCGCCGCAGCGCTCAAGGCGCCGATCGTCCACGCGCTGCGCGGCAAGGAACATATCGAGTGGGATAATCCCTACGACGTCGGGATGACCGGCCTCATCGGCTTTTCTTCCGGTTATTATGCGATGGGCGCCTGCGATGCGCTGCTGATGCTGGGGACCGATTTTCCCTACCGCCAGTTCTACCCCAAAGACGCGCGCGTCGCGCAGATCGACATCCGGCCGGAATCAATCGGTCGGCGTACCTCGGTCGAGGAGGGGCTGATCGGTGACGTGAAGCACACGCTCGCCGCGCTGCTGCCAAAGATCACTGAGAAGAGCGACGACGGGCATCTGAGCGCGTCGGTCGATCATTACAAAGAGGCGCGGGCTGCACTGGACAAGCTGGCTGACGGGCGTCCGGGCGGCCGCCTCCATCCGCAGCATGTGGTTCGCGTGCTGAGCGAGCTGGCGAACGAAGACGCGGCGTTCACGGCTGACGTCGGCCTGCCGACCGTCTGGAGCGCGCGCTACCTCGCGATGAGTGACAAGCGCCGGCTGATCGGGTCCTTCTGGCACGGCTCGATGGCAAACGCGATGCCGCAGGCGATCGGCATTCAGGCGGGCTATCCGGAGCGTCAGGTCATTTCGCTCTCGGGCGATGGTGGCTTCACGATGCTGATGGGTGATTTGCTGTCGCTCAAGCAGCTGAACTTGCCGGTCAAGGTCGTCGTCTTCAACAACAGCTCACTCGGCTTTATCGAGCTGGAGCAGAAGTCGTCGGGCTTCGTCGATTTCGGTACTGGATTCGACAATCCTGATTTCGCAGCTTTGGCCGAGGCGGTCGGGATCAAGGGCATCCGTATCGAAGACCCGGCAGACCTGGAGAGCAGCATTGCCGAGGCATTGGCCCATGACGGCCCGGTCCTGATCGATGCCGTCGTCGAACGCATGGAGTTGGCGATGCCGCCGAAGGTGACGACCGAGATGGCCAAGGGCTTCACCCTATACATGCTGAAGGCCGTGTTGAACGGCCGCGGCGACGAGGTTGTTGAACTAGCCAAGGCAAACCTGCTGAGGTGACGCACGCAGCTCAGAAAGACCGGGTGATGGCGGTCGCGGGCCATGAGTCTCTTGACCTGCCATTGATCGCATGAACAGGACATGACGATGATTGGTCTCGTCGTCGGTTTGCAGTTCGCGCTTATCGTCATCGGCATTTTTGTGGCCCGCGCCGCCATCACAACCGCGAGGACGCCGCAAGGCGCCGCCGCCTGGGTTGTTTTCCTGATTTCCTTCCCGCTTTTGGCGTTGCCTGCGTTCGCGCTATTTGGCGGTGTTTCCCGGCTTACGTCGCGGACAGACGGGTATAATGTGCAGGCGCCCGCAGAGCCTGCTCAGGGACGGCTGGAGAGTCTCGCTAGCCTTGCCGCCAATTCCCCGGCCGATGGCAATTCGGCGACCCTTCTTGTCGATGGACAAGTGACATTCGAGGCCATCTTTGCCGCCATAGATGCCGCGGAGCACGAAATCCTTGTCCAGTATTACATTATTCGCTCCGATGCCGTTGGCGACGGTTTGAAGGAGCACCTGATTCAGGCAGCGAGGCGCGGGGTCAAAGTCCGTGTGCTTTGCGACAAGATCGGCTCGTTGTTCCTGGGCGAGCGCTATGTCCGCGCCCTTCAGACGGAAGGCATAGAAATACGCGGTATTCCAGGTCCACATCGCGCTTTGGGCCGTATCGGGGTCAATTTCCGCAATCACCGCAAGGCCGTGGTGGTCGATGGATCGATCGGGTTTACCGGCGGGATCAATGTCGGACAGGAATATATCGATGGGGGAAAGAAGTTCAGGTCCTGGCGAGACACGCACCTGCGTATCAAGGGCCCGATGGTGAGGCAGCTTCGCGATATCTTCGCGTTCGACTGGAAGGCCGTGACGGGGGACAGGCTTCCATCTCTGCACCTTGAAACGCCGCCAGACTGCCCCGGACGTGTGCGTGGCCTCGTGACAGGTTTTGGCCCTACCGATCATCTCGAGCGCGGCAGTCTACTGCTCTGTGGTCTGGTCAATCTTGCGCGTCACAGGCTCTGGCTCACGACGCCTTATCTCATTCCGCACACTGACCTGTTGACGGTCCTTCAGCTGGCTTCAATGCGCGGCGTTGATGTTCGCATCCTGATTCCGGGCCCCTCAGACAATGTCATTGCGTGGTATGCCTCCCGCCATGCGGCGCGCATCCTGGCGGAAGCGGGCGTCAGGGTTTTCGTGTACGAGCCCGGTTTCATGCATTCCAAGGTCATGTTGATTGATGACGATATCGCATCGATTGGCACGGTTAATCTGGATATTCGATCGGCCTTGCTGAACTTTGAGGAAACCGCCCTCATTGAGGATCAGGCCTTCGCCGCCGATGTTGCGGCCATGCTGGAGGAAGATTTCTCAAAATCAGAGCCCGTCGCCTTGCCAGGGCCCTGGCATGTCAGATTGCTGGCCCCGGTGGCCCGCCTGTTTGGGCCGGTTCTCTGATGCAGGCCCTCCGCATCGTCAGCTGGAACATTCGCAAGGCCGTCGGGCTCGATTGGCGCCGCAAACCCGAGCGCGTTCTGCGCGTGATCGAACGCCTCGAACCCGATATCGTGCTCTTGCAGGAAAGCGACAAACGCCTGCCGCCGCGGCCACCTGCCCTGCCCCTTGATCTGGTTCGGCTTTCAGGCTGGACGTCCATCGACGCCGATCCCGATACCCCCTCCATTGGTCACCATGGCAATGCAATCCTGCTCCGGCCATATCTGCAGCTGAAGACGTTGAAGGCGCTTGATCTGCCAGGGCTGGAACCGCGCGGTGCCGTGCTGGCGACGGTGACCGGGCCCGGTATACGCCTGAGCGTTGGCGGTCTTCATCTTGGATTGCGGCGACGCGACCGTCTGATTCAGATGGCGCATGTCCTTGACGCCGCTCAAGAATTCAGCGGGCCAATCATTCTTGGCGGCGATCTGAACGAATGGCACAAGACCAAAGGTCTTCTGCCGCCTGGCTCAAGCTGGACAGAGATTGCCCCCGGCCCGTCCTTTCACGCCTCCGCGCCGCACTTTAAACTGGACCGGTTCGTCATCCACGGAGCCGTAAGCATCGCTTCACATGGCGTCGTGTCGAAACAATCGGCAGAACGTGCCTCTGACCATCTACCCATCTGGATAGATGTTGAACTCGACGACCAGAAAATTTCAAGCTGACCGGGCGCGAGAGTCCGGAGACTTTGCAGATGTGGCGGGGCCTCTGGACAAGGCTGAAACCATCAGGTGCGGCCGCAGGCCCGGTGGGGCTGCGGTCAGGATCCCGGTTTTTACGGACCTGCTTTCGCAGGTATCTTCGGAGAAGGGGCCTCCTGTGTGCCCGCGCTCGTCCTTCGACTTCGCTCAGGATGAGCGCTTTGAGCTGTACGGTTCAGAGCTTCAGGGTGGATGAAGGGCGAGCTCCCAAACACGACCAATGCTGCAGGGGTCGCGACCGAGGCTCACAGTTGCCAGCCGAGCTCTTATGGGCTCAAGACCGGAGAGCTGCAGACCTTCCACCTCGCATCCCGGCGCGAGTTTTTCCCAGGGCGCGCGCGGCGCAAATCTTGTCCAGTCATTGGGGTCTGGTTTGTCGCCGAAGGCCTGGAGGGTGATGTAGATGCGGCCTCTTGCGCAGACGCTGTAGCCGATGAGGCCGGAGCTATGCTCTGCGCGCCGGGCCTTCATATAGCGGTCCAGCCACCAGAGCTGCCACAGGAAGACCGGCCAGTAGCGAAGCTCCAGCTTTGCGAGCACATCGAGGATCCAGTCGCGGGCGATCATGGGCCAAGACTAGGCCGGGCGCGAGCGGGGGCGGAAACTATTGGTGCAAAGCCAGTGCAGGCACGGTGTTCCGGCGGTGCATGGGTGGTGTTTTGGGGTGGTGAGCCAGCCATCGAGGGTCAGGCGGCCTCGTCACGTTCCTCGACCGTGGAGCGTTCCGCGGATTTTTCGAGAATGCCTTCCCTGTCCCAGTCGCCTTCCGGGCGGATCAGGATGAACGGATCGCTTTGCGGGCTGAGGGCATCCGGGTGGGTGGGCACTGGAATGTCGATTTCGAGATAGTCGTAGTCGGAGAAGCTGAAACGGGTGCGGCCCTCCTGAAGCGTACAGTGAAGGACGCGCGACCAGAGCGGCCAGAGGCGCGCCTGTATCTGGCCGATCATGAGTGTGTAGCCCTTGCGGGCCGCGATCTCTATCGCATGGGCGAGCAGGATACGCTCAATGTGGCGGCCGCGCATGGAGGGCAGGATGCAGACCCGTTCGATCTTGCCGAAACTGGCAAACCAGCGAAGACGCAGCGTGCCCAACGGTTCTTTGCCGATTGTCGCGATGAGATGCATGGCGGCAAGGTCATTGCCGTCATATTCCTCATCATAGGGGCAGCTCTGTTCTGCCATGAAGACGGCCGCGCGGATGGCAAAGACACGTTGCAAGTCATCCAGTGACTGGACCGGGCGAACCTGGACGGACCCGAACTGGTCCTCCGACGGGGCGCGGCGAAGGGCTTCAAGACCAATGGACGGGTAAGCAAGAGACGGCGCCATGATCATTCACCCATCGGGTCGGAAACAAACAGGTCGGGCAGTCCTCCCTGCAGCGGGCGATAGCCAAGGGTCAGCATGGAGCGCGCGCCGTCCTCGGTTGCGCCGCGCGCATAGGTCGGCACGGGAGCGAACGCGTTGAGACGCAGATCTCCGGCGGCCATGAGTACCGATTTTCGTGCAGTACGTGTGGCGCCGGCATAAATTCCGCAATAGACGCCGAAAATAGGTGTGTTCGCCGGCGCGATATGACGGATGGCCGGATCCCCCGGTGTGAACGTTCCGTCCTCGACGGCCGCCCTGCCCGCCTCTGTCACAGGCACGAGCAGAAAAAGTCCGGTAATTTCATCTTCTTGCGTGTTCCAGATCGTCATTCCCGTGATGGAATCGACCGTCGTCACGATTTCGGGCTCGGCCAGGGCGGCATTGATGAGCGTTTCGCCGAGCCGGAGGGTCTCAGCAACGTTCGCGGCGGGCGTACGGTGCAAACCATACTTCGCCATGATGCCCGCCACCTTTGCGGGCGACGTGATACAGTACGGACTGGCAGTTTGTGCTACAACTGAACGGTGAACTGTCATGGTTAAAACTCCCTTTACGCGAGATTTCTGTATTTTCGCGCAAGGGTTGTCAAGTTGTGCGATTTACATTTCGCCGTTTTCCGGTCAGGCCGGGTCTCAAATCCCTCAGCGTCCAGAGGAAGTTGACCGATGAAGAAGCCTGATCGTCACCTGAACTGGGAGCAGCTTCGCGTTTTTGGCGTTGTCGCCGAACTGAAGAGCTTCACAGCCGCCGCCAAACGGCTCGGTGAGTCCACGCCAACGGTGAGCCGCAAGATTGACGAGCTGGAGAAGCTGTTGCGCTGCGATCTGCTGACGCGCACGACCAAGGGGGTCGAGCTGACCGAGGCAGGCCGGCAAGTGCTCAAGCGTACGCACATGATGACCGAACAGGCCCATGACATCATGCATACGCTGAGCGGGGTCGACATTGGCGGGGGCGGCATCCTGCGCCTGTCATCCCAGGACGGCGTGGCCTCTCACTGGCTGACGCAGTTCATTCCGGAGTTTCAAAACCATCACGCGAAGATCGATCTGGATTTCCAGATCCATGATCAGGAAGCCAATCTCCTGGACGGTGAAGCCGATCTAAGCATCACCTTCAGCGAGCCGCGCCATCGCGACATTCTCTCGATGCGTCTGGGCGTTCTTCACTACATGTTCTTTGCCACGGAGCGGTATCTGGACGGGCGCCCTGCCCCGGCGAGCCTGTACGATCTGCAGGGGCATAATGTGCTGATGCACGATTCCTATTCCAACCAGATCGACAGCTGGTCGACACGGGCCATCGATCTGAAAAAGGCGCTGAGGTTCAAGCTGCAGACCAATTCAGGCACTGTGCTGAAGGAAGTGTGCGCGAATGGGGGCGGCATAGCGGTCATGCCGTCCTATGTCTGCGACATCGATAGCAGACTCGTCCCCCTCGACCTGCCGGAAGTGGCGCCGATCGAGTTCTGGCTGACCTATACGCACCGCGTGCAGCGCCTTTCCATGGGCCGCACGCTGATCGACTGGATCCGCAAACAGTTCTCGACCGAGCGCTCACCCTGGTTTCAGGATACGTTCGTCCACCCGAACAAATGGACACCGATCGAGGCGGGCGCGGGCCGGAAGAAGACCGCCTAGACGGTCTTCAGGATCGTTACGATTGCTTCGAGTTTCTTCGGATCGTCAATCGTCCGGGTGATGCGGCTGACTTCAGCGCGCATACGGTCAATCTCGCTGTCGCCGCTATCGCCGCTGCCGAGAAGGACTTCTTCTGGAAACAGGTGTTCAATCGGCACGGCGAGGATATTGGCAATGGCTGCCAGCGTGCCGGCGCTGATCCTGTTCGTCCCGTTCTCGTATTTGTGCACTTGCTGGTAGGACAGGCCAAGCTGCTTGGCGAGATCGTCAAGCGTCATGCCGATGCGCCGACGCGCCTGACGGACCAACTGACCGATACCACGATCAGCGTCGCTCACCTTGCGCGGCGATGCAGTAAGAACTGTGCTCATAGGACCCCTCGAACAACCAGAATTAGTAATTTGAACCCCGATTATCCTCTAGCTTTATGCGTTACAGCAACAACCGACTTCATAAAAAATATGAAACGCTGAGATATCGATGCGCTTTGGCGAAGACTTCATGATGAAAAAAAAGGGCCGCCCCAAAGGCGGCCCAGTTCAAGCAAGAAGGACGCCGGTTACGCAAGTAAAAAGCGCGTGAGCGCTAATTTCCGCAACCGACAATATTTGTTTACCAAAAGCCACCTGAACAAGATGCGAGACAATCTGTTGTCTTGCATTCAGGCGCATTCGCTACAGGGTCAGCCGATTTCCCACTCCTTGAGGACCTCATCGGTATGCGCACCGGGGCTGGCGGGCGGGCGCTGGATCTTACCGGGCGTCTTCGAAAAGCGCGGCGCCGGGGCCGGCTGGGTAACGCCTTCATAATTCACGAAGGTCTGGCGTTCCTTGTTGTGCGGATGCTCTGGCGCTTCGGCCATGGAGAGGACCGGCGCGAAGCAGACATCGGTGCCTTCCATGATCTCGCACCATTCATCGCGTGTCTTCGTCTTGAATACGTCGATGATCTTGGCTTTGAGTTCTGGCCATTTGCTGCGGTCCATCTGTTTCTGGAAGTCCGGATCGGTGAGCCCCGCCTTCTCCAGCAGAAGCGCGTAGAATTGCGGCTCGATCGACCCGATGGCGACGTAGCCGCCATCCTTGGTCTCATAGGTGTCGTAGAAGTGTGCGCCGCCATCGAGCATGTTGTCTTCGCGCTCATCGGTCCACACACCCATGGCGCGCATGCCGAAGAACATCGAGGTGAGTGAGGCTGCCCCGTCTGTCATTGCGACATCGATCACCTGGCCTTCGCCGCCGCCACGCGCATTAATGATGGCGGCAAGCAGACCGAAAGCGAGGTAGAGCGCACCGCCGCCATAGTCGCCGATCAGGTTGAGCGGCGGATAGGGGCGCTCGCCCTTGCGGCCCATGGCGCCGAGCGCGCCGGTCAGTGCGATATAGTTGAGGTCATGGCCGGCCGCCTGTGCCAGCGGGCCGAACTGGCCCCAGCCGGTCATGCGGCCATAGGCGAGCTTCGGGTTGCGGGCTAGCACGACATCCGGGCCGAGGCCAAGGCGTTCCATGACGCCGGGGCGGAAGCCTTCAATCAGGCCATCAGCCTTTTCGATGAGCTTGAGCGCCGTTTCGACATCGTCTGGGTTCTTGAGGTCGAGCGCGATGGAGCGGCGCCCGCGCGATTCAACATTTGCCGGTGTGGCGGCGCGCCCGCCCTTGCCGGCCCGGTCGATACGCACGACGTCCGCGCCGAGGTCGGACAGGAGCATGCCGCAGAACGGCCCTGGTCCAATGCCCTGAAATTCAACAATCCTGACGCCTGTAAGTGGTCCGCTGGCCATGGCCTCGCTCCTCCTGATTTGGTGACTGGCGCGACCATATAAGAGCCGGTCGGGCTGCCAAGCCTTGCCGTCGCGTCGCATTTGGCCGGCGGCGCAGGCCTTAAGCGGGAACGAGGCCGCTCAGCTCGCGCAGGAGGCCGCGGATGAGCTGGATACGCTTCTGCTTGTCGTCCGGCGCGCGGGTGATGACGAGTTTGGAATCGGGGCGAAGCTTCATCGAATTGGGCCGGGCCTGGACGATGGTCATGAGCTGGCCGGGCTCGACGGGCGTATCTTCCCGGAAGGCCATGACGATGCCTTTGGGGCCCGAATCGAGCTTGGCGATGCCGAGCTGTTTGCAGGCGGCCTTGATAGCGGTGACATCGAGCAGCTGTTTTGTCTCGTCCGGCAGCGGGCCGAACCGGTCGATGAGCTCTGCGGCAAAGCGCTCGCGGCCCTCATCGGTGTCGATCTCGGCAAGGCGGCGGTAGAGGGCAAGGCGCACGCCAAGATCCTCGACATAGTCTTCCGGGATAAGGACGGCGACACCGAGATTGATCTGCGGCGACCAGTCGTCTGCCACTTCCTCTTCAATATCACTGCCGGATTTGAGGGCGGCCACGGCGTCTTCCAGCATGGACTGGTAAAGCTCCACGCCGACCTCTTTGACGTGGCCGGACTGCTGGTCACCGAGGAGGTTGCCGGAACCCCGCATGTCGAGGTCGTGGCTGGCAAGCTGGAAGCCCGCGCCGAGGCTGTCGAGCGATTGCAGGATGCGCAGACGGCGCTCTGCGCCCGGTGTCATGACATGCTCGCGCGGCGTGGTGAGATAGGCATAGGCGCGCAGTTTGGAGCGGCCGACGCGTCCGCGCAGCTGATAGAGCTGGGCCAGGCCGAACATATCGGAGCGATAGATGACGAGCGTGTTGGCGCGGGGAATGTCGAGGCCGCTTTCCACGATGGTGGTGGACAGGAGCACATCGTATTCGCCCTCATAGAAGGCAGTCATGATGTCCTCGAGCTCGGTCGGCGGCATCTGGCCGTGGGCGACGATGAAGCTCACTTCGGGGACATTGTCGCGCATGAAGGTTTCGAGGAAATCGAGGTCGTAAATGCGCGGGGCGACAAAGAAAGCCTGGCCGCCGCGATACTTCTCACGCAGCAGCGCCTCGCGGATGGTGACCGTGTCGAATTCGGCGACATAGGTGCGCACCGAGAGACGGTCGACCGGCGGGGTCGCGATGATGGAGAGGTCGCGAATGCCGGTGAGCGCCATCTGGAGGGTGCGCGGAATCGGCGTGGCAGACAGCGTGAGGACGTGGACGTCGGCTTTCAGCTCTTTCAGCCGCTCTTTGTGCTTCACACCGAAGCGTTGCTCCTCATCGACGATGAGAAGGCCGAGGCGTTTGAACTCAATCGACTGGGACAGGAGCGCGTGGGTGCCGACAATGATGTCGACATCGCCATTGGTGAGGCCTTCGCGCGCCTCATTTGCCTCTTTCTGGCTGACCATGCGCGAGAGGTGGCGCACTTTGACGGGCCAGTTCGCGAAGCGTTCAGCGAAGGAATTGAAGTGCTGGCGGGCGAGCAGCGTCGTCGGCGCGATGACGGCGACCTGCATGCCGCTCATGGCCGCAACGAAGGCGGCGCGCAGGGCGACCTCTGTCTTGCCGAAGCCGACATCGCCGCAGACCAGCCGGTCCATCGGCTTGCCGCTGGCGAGGTCTTCCAGCGTGTCCTCAATCGCGTTTAGCTGGTCGTCGGTTTCCTCATAGGGGAAACGGGCGGCGAACTCTTCATAGAGCCCCTGCCCTGTCGTTGTCGGTTCTGCCTTCTTGAGCTCACGCGCGGCCGCGATATCGAGCAGCTCGGCGGCCATTTCGAGGATGCGCTTCTTGGCCTTGGCCTTGCGGGTCTGCCAGCCGACACCGCCAAGCTTGTCGACCGCGCTTTCGGCGTCGTCGCTGCCGTAACGGCTGATGAGATCGACGTTCTCGACCGGCAGATAGATCTTGTCGCCGCCGGCATAGGCAAGCTCCAGACAGTCATGCGGTGCGCCGGTCAGCTCCAGCGTCTTCAGGCCTTCATATCGCCCCACACCATGATCGACATGGACGACAAGGTCGCCAGTGTTAAGGGAAGCGGCTTCGGATATGAAGTTGGCCGCCTTGCGCTTCTTGCGCGGCGCGGCGAGCCGGTCGCCAAGCACGTCGGGCTCTGAAATGATGGCGAGATTCGCCGTCTCGATCCCCTGCTCCAGCGGCAGTTCGCAGATGCTGAGGCCGGCCGTCTGGGCCGCTTCGAGCGAATAGACACGCGGCAGCGCGCCAAGGCCGTGGTCTTCCATGACGTTGACGAGGCGGTCGGCTGAGCCTGATGTCCATGCGCCGAGAATGACGGTCAGGCCCTTCTGGCGCAGGTCCTGGGCGTGCGTGGCCGCGGCCTGAAAGACATTGATGTCCGGCTGGGCGCGTTCGGGGGCAAAGTCGCGGCCAGGGACGCCGCCAAGATCTATGCCACTGTCGGAGGCCGAGGCGTTGAATCTCGCGATACCGCGCGCGGACAATTCCTCGTCCAGCTCGCTATTGCCGAGATAGAGCGCGTCCGGTGGCAGGACGCGCGAAGGCCGGTCATCGGTCGCCGCTTCGAGGCGGGCGGTGTGATAGTCCTCGGCCTGCGCGCGGCGTTCGCTTGCCGCTTCACCTGCCAGATAGCTGAAGCCGATCAGGGCGCCGGGCCCGATATAGTCGAACAGGCTGTCGAGATGGTCGTGGAAGAGCGGGAGCCAGTTCTCGAGGCCCTGCCGCCTGATCTGGGCGCGGGCGGCCTCATACATCGTGTCGCCGCCGGGCGCCCCGAAGGCATCCAGATATTTCTCCCGGAAGAGGCTGAGCGTCTCTGTCGAAAAGAGAATCTCTGAGACCGGCGCGAGTGTGATGGAGGTCAGCTCACGCGTGGAAATCTGTGTCTCGGGATTGAAGGCTTTGAGCTGGTCCAGCGTGTCGCCGAAAAGGTCGAGGCGGATCGGCTCATCGCTGGTCGGGGGGAAGATGTCGATGATACCGCCGCGAATCGCATATTCGCCGCGCTCGCTGACGGTAGACGAGCGGATATAGCCATTGACCGAGAGGTAGTCGGTGAGCGCGTCCTCAGCGAGGTCTTCGCCGACGCTCATGGAGAAGCTGGCCGCACGCATGGTCTCACGCGGCGGAACACGCTGAACCAGAGACGAGCCGGTGGTTATGACGAGAAGCGGCTTGCTGTCTTCGCGCTGCTGGGCGATCCGGGCGAGCGCAGCGCAGCGCTGGGAGGCGACGGCGGCGCTGGGGCTTACACGATCATAGGGGAGAATATCCCAGCCCGGCAGCAGGACGCGGTCCATTGTGGGATGAAAGAACTCGGCCAGCTTGAGCGCGGTCGCGGCTGTCTTGTCGTCGCGCGCCACATAGAGTGCGATACCGCCCGCTTCCAGCAATGCGTCCTGAAAGGCTTTCAGGTCCAGACCAAAGGGCGCGCCCGACACATTGGTCGGCGCAGACAGGCTGGAGAGGCGCGACGGGCTGGACATAGGTCAAATCACCTGGCGGAAGAGACAGGCGTGCGCCTTCAGCGCGGCCGCCGTGTTTACTGGGCGTGCGCGTCGTATCTAAAGCCGAGGAGCTGGTCCAGAACGGGGCCTGCATAATTTGGCGGCACCGGCTTGTTTCCGATGATCCAGGCATAGACTTCCCAGTCTGGCGTGGCGAGCAGGCGTTCGAATTCGTCGAGTTCCTCCTCGCTCATCGCTTCAATCTTCTGCTGCGCGAACTGGCCCATGATCAGGTCCATTTCACGGAAGCCGCGGCGCGAGGCGCGGAATTGGAGTTTGCGTTTGCGTTCTTGCACGTCGGATACCTCAATTGAGCTGGAAACCGTCACATAGGTGCCAGTTTGCCGCTTGCCCAGCCGCCTCTTCAATTGAAGCCTGCGACGCTTTCGATATTGTCGCGCTTCCCATGCGTGACGAACGACTCTTTCCTCTTTTCCAGCCGGTCGACAAACTGCCCGGTATCGGCCCGAAGCTGAAGCCGGTCTTCGAACGGCTGGCCGATGGCGATACGGTCTGGGATCTGCTGCTCCATCTGCCGGAAAAGTGGCTGGACCGCAGGGTGCGAGACAGTTTTCAGGACCTTGTGGCCGGTGAGGTGGCGACCGTTCGCGGCGAGGTGATGTCATACAAGGCGCCTTTCTCTGACCGTGCGCCGCACCGCGTGCAGCTGTTCGATGGCAATGGCTTCCTCACGCTGACCTATTTCCGGGCCGATCCACGCTGGCTTCAGGGCCAGTTTCCCATCGGCAAGGAGCGCATCGTCTCTGGTCCCGTCAGCGAGTTTAATGGCGAGCGGCAGATGTCGCACCCGGACTATGTGCTTGATCCGGCACGCGGCGAGACACCGCCAGCAGTTGAGCCGATCTATGGTCTGACCGCGGGGCTGACGAACAAACGGGTGCATTCAGCAATGATGGCCGCGCTGGATCTTGTGCCTGACGATCTGCCTGAATGGCTGGGCGCCGATCTTGTTGCCGCGCAGGACTGGCCGGGCTTCAAGGCGGCGCTGCAAGCTCTTCATGTACCTGACGCCTATGATCCGGAGGCGTTTGAGCGTGCGCGCAGGCGGCTTGCCTATGATGAGGCGCTGGCGCGCGAGACGGTGTTTGCCTTTGCCCGTGAAAGCCGGGCGCGAAAGTCCGCGCCGCCGCTTGAGGGACCGAATGATGCGCTCAATGAGCTGTCAGGCCGCCTGCCCTACAAGCTGACCTCAGCGCAGCGCCGCGCCGTGCGGGAGATCGCAGAGGATGTAGCCCGTCCGCATCCCATGCGCCGCATGCTTCAGGGCGATGTTGGCGCGGGCAAGACGCTGGTCGCTGTGCTTGCCGCACTGAAGGCCGTTGCTTCGGGCTATCAGGCGGCCTTCATGGCGCCGACAGAAGTGCTGGCTCGCCAGCAATATGAGACGGTAGCGGGCCTGCTCGCCCCGCTCGGCCACGAGGTTGCGATCCTCACGGGGCGGGAAAAAGGACCTAAACGCGAATCGACACTGATGGGGCTTGCCGACGGCAGCATTCAGGTCGTGGTGGGCACGCAGGCCCTTTTTCAGGAAAGCGTGGCGTTCAGGAAGCTGGGTCTTATCGTGGTCGATGAGCAGCACCGCTTCGGGGTGGCTGACCGGATGCGGCTCGTTGAGAAAGCGTCGGCGCCGCACATGCTCGTGATGAGCGCGACACCCATTCCGCGCACGCTGGCGCAGGCGGTTCATGGCGATCTCGATATCTCCATCCTTGATGAGAAGCCGGCCGGGCGCCAGCCAATCGAGACACGCGCCATTCCCGATACACGGATCGAAGATGTGGTCGAGGCGATCGGCCGGGCCATCGGGCGTGGTGAGCGGGTCTTCTGGGTCTGTCCGCGGGTTGACGCCGATGAGGATGACAGCTCGGCCGTGGCGCGCGCCGCCGCGCTGGAGGACTGGCTGGGCCAGAAAGTGGGGCTTGTGCATGGGCGCCTTCGCGGCGACCAGAAGGATGAGGCGCTGGAGGCGTTCCGGCGGGGGGAGACGCAGGTTCTTGTGGCCACGACCGTGATCGAGGTGGGCGTGGACGTGCCGGATGCGACCGTGATGGTGATCGAGCGCGCCGAAGGCTTTGGCCTTGCGCAGCTGCACCAGTTGCGCGGGCGAGTCGGGCGCGGCGACCGCAAGTCCTATTGCATCCTGCTCTATCGCCCGCCGCTAGGCGAGCTGGCGCATAAACGTCTGGAGACGCTGCGCGAGACAGAGGACGGGTTCGCCATTGCCGAAGCCGACTTCAAGCTGCGCGGGCCGGGGGACGTCCTTGGCGTGCGCCAGTCCGGCGCGGTCGATTACCGGATTGTCGACCTCCAGTCGGACGCCGACCTCATAGAAATCGCGCGCAAGGATGCACGCTATGCCATCGAGACCGATCCGGGCCTGACCAGCGAGCGCGGGCGGGCGCTAAGCCTCCTCAGAGAGCTTCTCAGTCCGCTTGTCCGCCAGAGGGAGTGAGCGCTGCTCGCTTGGCTCGGCGGTGCCGTATTCCGGCACGACCAGGCCGGCCGAGAGGATCATCTTGGCGCCCTCTTCAATCGACATGTCCATCTCGATGCACTCGCTTTCCTTCATGTAGATGAGAAAGCCGGAGGTCGGATTGGGTGTGGTCGGAACGAAGACGCCGATGAACTCACGCCCGAGGCGGTGCGCAATCTCTCCCTTGGCATTGGAAGAGACAAAGCCGATGCACCATGACCCGGCCTTGGGATACTCAACCATGACCACGCGGTCATAGGAGGCCTGCTGGTTGTTTGTCAGAACCTCCACCAGCTGTTTGAAGGCCGCATAGACGTTGCGCACAATGGGCACGCTGGAAAGCAGCCTGTCGGTGCCGCGCACCACGGACCGGCCGAGCAGGTTTGTGGTCACTGCGCCCAGAACCGTCAGGGCCACCACCATGACGATGACGCCGAAGCCCGGAATGGCGATATTCGTATAGGTTTCCGGCTGGATCACCGGCGGCAGGAGCGGTTTCACCCGGTTGTCGATGAAATTGATCAGAAACTGCAGCACAAAGAAGGTGATGGCGATGGGGGCCGCAATCACCATGCCGGCAAGGAAACGGCCGCGCAGCCACGCGCCGAGGCTCGGTTTCTTTGGCTCTGGGGCCATCAATCCGCTGTCAGGGTCACCGGACTTCTTCGCCATCAAGGAGCTCCTAAAAGTGGCATGGGTTTACGTTGAGTATGGCTTGGAGAACATATGTTTTCGGGTAATTGTGGCCAAGATGAGTGACAAACAAGAATTCGATAGCAGGCTGCAGGCGGTCCTTCGAC
The DNA here is from genome assembly GCF_964005855.1 of uncultured Henriciella sp. Classification (NCBI taxonomy): domain Bacteria; kingdom Pseudomonadati; phylum Pseudomonadota; class Alphaproteobacteria; order Hyphomonadales; family Hyphomonadaceae; genus Henriciella; species uncultured Henriciella sp. The sequence continues at coordinate 24,416 of NZ_CAXFSW010000004.1, read as the reverse complement.
GCGTGTATGGTGAGCAGACAGAGCTCACCTCTGCCAACAGGCTGTCAGGCGGCGCGAGCCAGGAGACCTGGCTGCTGACCGTGAAGAGCCAGTCCGCGCCCGATACGCTGATTCTGCGCCGTGCGCCGGAGGGCATGGGCTCGGCCGTGGATTCGCGTGCCATCGGCCTCCCCAATGAGGCGAAGCTGATTCGCAAGGCGAAAGACGCCGGTGTCGCCGTGCCGGACGTGGTGCATGTGCTGGCGCCTGACGAAGGGGTCGGCGAAGGCTTCATCATGTCGCGCGTCGAGGGCGAGACGATTGCCCGGCGCATCCTGCGCGATGAGGAATATGCAACGGCGCGGGAGAAGCTGCCCGCCCAATGCGGCCGCGCCCTCGCTGGCATACATGGCATAGATGGCAGCGACGTCCCTCGTATCAGGGAGAGTACGGGCCTTGCGCAGGTCGAGCAGTATGAAGAGACCTATCAGGAGATCGGCGTCTGCCGGCCAATCTTCGATCTTGCCATGGTCTGGCTGAAGGAGAACGCACCGAAACCGCTCGCGCCGAGGCTTGTGCATGGCGACTTCCGGCTTGGGAATATCATGGTGGACGAGACCGGCCTCGCCGCCGTGCTGGACTGGGAACTTGCCCATTATGGCGACCCGCGCGAGGACATTGGCTGGATGTGCACCAATTCTTGGCGCTTCGGGCAGTCGCAGAACCGGCTTGGTGGCTTTGGCGATGTCGAGCCGCTGCTGGAGGCCTATGCCGAGGCAGGCGGCCCGGAGTTTACCGCGCGCGATATCGACTGGTGGGACATGCTGGGCAGTATGAAATGGGGCATCATGTGCATGGGCATGTATGAGACCTTCCGCTCTGGCGCAGATGCGAGCGTGGAGCGCGCGGCCATCGGGCGCCGGGTGTCCGAGACCGAGATGGACCTCATAAACCTGCTGGAGGGCCAGCGTCATGCATAATCAGCCTAGCGTCAGTGAACTTGTTCAGGCGGTAAAGAATTTCGTCGATCATTCGGCCATGCCCGAGCTTGAGGGGCGGGCCGCGTTTCATGCGCGGGTTGCCTCCAACGTACTGGCGACGATCCTGCGCGATCTCGACAGCCGCGAGGCGAATGACGCGGCTGAATATGAGCGGCTGATCGCGCTGCTGCCAGATAGTGAGGGAAAGTCTCGTGAGGCGTTGAACGAGGTGCTTCGCGACAGGATACGGGCTGGCGAGCTGACAATTCAGTCTGACGCGCTGATGGATCACCTCAAAAAGACCGCAATTGCACAGCTAAAGGTCGACCAACCGAAATATTCGGGACTTGCAACTGCTCTTGAGGACTAAGCATGCGCCGTATCCTGATTGCGCTCGGCCTGATCGCCGTCGTTATTATCGGCTGGTTTGCGTTCAAGGATCGTCTGTATGCCGCCTCACTCGGAACGGGTGAGCGCGAGGCCGAGGCGCCCGACTATTCGCTGGAAGAGGCTTGGCTCGCGCGCCCGGGAGAGCTGCCTGAAGGTGGCTGGGCGAGCCCCTGGGGCGTCGACCTGCTCGTCCTTGCGCCGATGCCGACCGCGCCCGCTCCTGCCGGGCTGCTGACGGCGTCTTCGGATATCATGCAGGCTGAGTATCAGCGTTTCATCGAGGAATCCGGGCTCCGTCCCGAAGACCTTGTCGTCTACACGCCATCTTTCCGGGCGCCCTCGCCTGCGTCCGGGCGCCGGTTTCGCGAGAGTGCGGCCGGGCTTGCGAGCGAAGATATAAGCCGGGCGGTGGCGCGCTATCTGGCGTCTGACAACCGCCAGCGCGGACTCATCCTTTTTGCCTCGCCCGGTAGCGAGCCTCTTCTGGAAGCGGCGCTTTCAAGCCTGCCCGAGGATGAGGCGTTCCGCACACGGTTTGGCGGGCTTGTCGTCTCCGCAGACATGGACCCGGCGGACTGGGGCGATAGGACCGGCACATGCAGCGGCGCGTTCGAGACCTGCGTCGCCGCCAGTGGCGTTACAGCCTCGCGCCGGATGCGCCGGATATTCCTGCCCAATCTGCCAAGGCCACGGCTTGTCCATTCCGATGAGGGAGAGAGCACCGATCTGATCGAGCGACGGGCGAGCGAGCTGTCGGACTGGCTGGAGGCCAATGCCACCAAGCCGGCTGAGCCGTTTGACACCTGGGCGGCAGAGGAAGTGGTTGATGTCGCGCCGATCCGCCGGCCCAATTCAGAGCGCGACATATCGGGCGAACGGGACGATTAGAGCTGCGAGCGCTCGATGATGCCGGTGGTCGAGCGTCCTTCGAGCAGCGGCACGATCACGACGTCGCCGCCGCCCGCCCTGACCGTCTCCGCTCCGACGATCTCGTCCTCCTTATAGTCGCCGCCCTTGACGAGTACATCTGGCCGTAGCGCCTCGATCAGCGCGGCAGGCGTGTCCTCATCAAAGCTGGTGACAGCGTCGACAGCAGAGAGCCCTGACAGGAGGAGCGCGCGGTCTGTCTCGCTGTTGACCGGGCGGTGCTCGCCCTTGAGGCGCTTTACAGACGCATCGGTATTGATGGCGACGACTAGCCTGTCGCAATGGGCGCGGGCCTGCTGGAGCACTTTGAGGTGGCCGGGATGAAGGATGTCGAAACAGCCATTGGTGAAGCCGACCCGCAGGCCCGCTGACTTCCAGCGGGTCACCAGCTCTGCGATATGGACCCGGTCATGGATCGCAGTGCCCTCTGCCCCGCGCGCTGAGGAGAGGGAATGGCGGATTTCCTCTGCGCTGACCGTCGCGGTGCCGACCTTGCCAACGACGATACCGGAGGCGGCGATGGCAAGCGCGACGGCATCGCGCAGCTCTGCGCCTGCCGCAATCGCGGCGGCGAGGGCGGCCATGCTGGTATCGCCTGCCCCGGAGACATCGAAGACCTGTCTTGCCTCGCCCTTCATATGGGCGGTTTCGCCCTGCGAGCGCCAGGACATGCCCTGCCCTGCCCGCGTGACGACGATCTGCGTGCCAGGCAGGCCACGAGAAAGAGTTTCCAGCGCACGTTCGACATCGCTGTCTGTGCGGGTCGGCAGGCTGGTTGCGGCCGAGAGCTCACTGGCATTCGGCTTGATGAGGCCGGCGCCCTTATAGATGGAGAAATCCTTCGATTTGGGGTCCACCAGAAGCGGGATGCCGTTTGCCTTTGCCGCCTCGCGGCAGGCGCTGAAGACCGCCGGTGTGACTGTGCCCTTGGCATAGTCCGAGACGATGATGACGCAGGCGTCCTGCGCGGCCTTCGAAATGGCCGAGGCGAGGACAGCGGCGGCAGGCCCCATATCGGGATTGTCATCCTCTGTGTCGACACGAAGCAATTGCTGGGTGCTGGCCACGAAGCGGGACTTGATGACCGTCTTCATCGTGCTCGACTGGGCGAGCTGGCAGGTGATGAGCGGGTCGGCTCCGAGCAACTCGCCGAGACGCTGACCGGCTTCATCGTCCCCGACGCAGCCGACCATGATCGTCTCTATGCCGAGCGCGCTGAGGTTGCGCGCGACATTGCCTGCCCCGCCAGGTACTTCGAGCGTGCGGGTCTTGCGAAGGACGGGCACGGGCGCCTCGGGCGAGACACGCGCGACATCGCCATAGACATAGCGATCCAGCATGAGGTCGCCGACGCAAAGCACACGCTTGCCGGCAGCTTTTTCAAGTATTTCAGTAATTTGCTGTCTCAAGCTCAATATTCCCGGGCGGTCTGCGGCGGATTTGCCAGAGCTGGCTTGGGTAATCGATATTTCCGTCAGAGGCCAGACTGCCAATCGCTGGACAAGGCTGATCCACACCACAGTTTAGTGCGTAACGTGGGGTGAGCCTCTGAGTGGAGTAGAATTCTGGCGCAAGACAAGATCAAGACCGCAATCGTCTGGTTCAGGAATGACCTGCGTCTGGAAGATCAGGCTGCATTGTCTGCGGCTGAGGCGGCTGGAGCGACGATCTATCCGCTTTATGTCCTTGAAGACGAGGTCGCCGGCGGGCGCGTGCCTGGCGGCGCGTCGAAGTGGTGGCTGGACAAGTCGCTGAAATCGCTGCGGTCTGATATCTCGCAGCGGGGTGGCAAGCTCATCTGCCGCAAGGGGGAGGCTAAAGCGATCATTGCCGACCTGGTCAAAGAGGTTGAGGCTGACGCGGTGTTCTGGGGACGGCGTTATTCCCAGCCTGAGATCGACCGGGACGCAGATACCAAGAAGGCCCTTAAGGGTGATGGCGTGGAGGTGCAGAGCTTCAACACAACGCTGCTGACAGAGCCCTGGGCCTACAAGACGACATCGGGCGGCTACTACAAGGTTTTTACGCCGTATTGGCGCGCTGTGCGGGAAAGCTATGAGGCGCCGGACCCGATGCAGGCACCGGAGCGCTTTGCTGGTGTCGGTATCGAGAGCGATGAGATCGAGGATTGGGGACTGCACCCGGTAAGCCCCGACTGGTCTACGGGGTTTGATTCCCTCTGGACGCCTGGCGAGGCGGGCGCGCGTGAGCGGCTTTCGGATTTTCTGGACGGCCCTGTGCGCAGCTATGAAGAGATGCGCAACCGGCCCGATGTGGAAGACGGCACCTCCGGCCTGTCGCCGCACTTGCGTCATGGGGAAATCAGCCCGGCCACGATCTGGCGCGCCGTCATGGGACGGATCAATCGCGGGCTGAAGGAAGAAGGCAGCGCCTGGTCTTTCCTCTCAGAGGTTGTCTGGCGGGAGTTCTCCTATGTCCTGCTCTATCACAACCCGAAGATGGGGGAGGCGAATTACGACAAGAAGTTCGACAAGATGCCCTGGCGGAGCAGTGAGAGCGATCTGAAGCGCTGGCAGGATGGTCAGACGGGTTACCCGATCGTCGATGCGGGCATGCGCCAGCTCTGGCACACCGGCTGGATGCACAATCGGGTCCGCATGATTGTCGCTTCCCTCCTGACCAAGCATCTTCTGATCCACTGGAAGGACGGCGAGGACTGGTTCTGGGACACGCTGGTCGATGCCGATCCGGGGTCGAATGCGGCAGGCTGGCAATGGACGGCCGGGTCGGGGGCGGATGCTTCACCCTATTTCCGTGTCTTCAATCCGATCACGCAGGGAGAGAAATTCGACGAGTCGGGCGATTATGTCCGTAAATGGTGCCCTGAACTGAAAGATCTGCCGAAGAAACATCTCCATGCGCCCTGGCAGGCGGGCAAGGATGTTTTGAAGAAGGCCGGCGTCAAGCTGGGTGAGACCTATCCAGAGCCGATCATTGACCACAAGGACGGCCGCCAGCGCGCTCTGGATGCCTGGGAAACGCTTAAGGAAAAGCAGGACTGAGAATGAAGAAAATTGCCGTTATAGGGTCGGGAATCAGTGGTCTCGGTGCAGCTTATGCGCTGAAGGACAGCGCGGACGTGACCCTGTTCGAGGCGCGCGACCGCGCGGGCGGGCACGCCCATACGAAAACCATCGACTATGATGGCCGCGAGATAAATGTCGATGTCGGCTTTATCGTCTATAATGGCCAGAACTACCCCAATCTTACGGGCTTCTTTGAGGCGCTGGGCGTCGAGACGGAACGCAGCGACATGAGTTTCGCGGTGTCCAACCCCGATGGCTTCGAATGGGCGTCGACCGTCAAAGGCATATTCGCGCGAAAACGGAATTTCTTCCGGCCCCGGTTTCACCGTTTCTGGCGCACGATCCTTCGGTTCAACGACATTGCCCGCGAGGAGCTGCATGCCGGCAGGATCGGCTCTGAGACGTTGGGGGTGTGGCTGGACCGTCATGGATTCGGCGAGGACTTCAGGAACAATTATATCCTGCCCATGGGCGGCGCGATCTGGTCGACCCCGCCCGCAGAAATGCTGGATTACCCCGCGCTCAGTTTTTTCCGGTTTTTCGACAATCACCGGCTGATGCATGCCGAACGTCCCAAGTGGCGCACGGTTAGCGGCGGGTCAAAGCGATATGTCGATGCCGCCGCAAAGGTTCTGGACGAGAGGGTACGTCTCGGTTGCGGGACAAAGCTTGTCGCGCCCTTCGGTGGCCATGTCCGGGTCACGACTGTCGACGGGCGCGATTATCTTTTCGACGATGTCATCCTGGCGACCCATTCGGACACGGCGCGGGGAATCCTCTCACCCGTTTTCGAGACGCAGCGCTTCCTGCTGAACTCTGTCGGCTACCGGCCGAACAGGATCTATCTGCACCGCGATCCCGCCTATATGCCCGAGCGCCGGCGCGCCTGGGCGAGCTGGAATGTCATCGAGAGCCAGTCAGATGGAGAGAATATCTGCCTCACCTACTGGATGAACCGATTGCAGAACTTGCCAGAGGACTGCCCGCTCTTCGTTACGCTGAACCCGGCAGAACCACCTCGCGAAGACATGATTTTCGATGTTCTGACATTCGATCATCCGCAATTCGATGCAGCCGCCGCGGCGGCCTGCCGGTCGATTGAACGGATTCAGGGTGATCGGGGGCTCTGGCTCGCCGGTGCATGGCTGGGCTGCGGCTTTCATGAGGACGGTCTGAAGAGCGGGCTGCGCGCCGCACTGTCGCTGGGCGGATCGGTGCCATGGGCGCCGGAGGGTGTCGATCTGGTAACGCCCCCTGCGCGCGAGGGCCGCAAGAGCCGGGCTCAAGCTATCAAGGCGGTCCAGTGACGGACAGCCCCCCTGCCCTGCTGGTTCACAAGGGTGAAACCGTGCATCGACGGTTTACGCCTTTCGTGTCCGACTTCAGCTATCGCGTCTTCATGATCGAGCTGGATATCGATCGGCTGGACGAGGCTGCGCGCCAGTGCCGCCTGTTCGGCGTGAACGGCCCGGGCCTGTTTTCATTCAGGGAGACCGACCACGGGTCTGGCGTACGCGGGGACATGCGGCGCTGGGCAGAGAGCCAGCTTGCCGAAGCTGGCATTGATGCCTCATCGCTGAGGCTCAAACTCATCACCTTTCCGCGCCACCTGTTCTACAAGTTTGCGCCGATCTCGGTGTGGCTGGCGGAAACGGTGGAAGGCACACCGCAAGGGGTCATCTATGAGGTGCGCAACACATTCGGCGAACGCCATATCTATGTCGCGGCCACCGGCTCTGACTGGCATCGCCATGCGGCCGAAAAGGTCTTTCACGTTTCCCCGTTTTTCGACGTCTCCGGCACTTATGAATTCTCGCTGCAGCGGACTGATGCGCGGTTGAAACTGGGCGTAAGCACGGTGAGCGACGGGCGGGTAAAGCATATGGCAAGCCTGTCGACGACCGCCTCCCCGGCCAGCAATCCTGGTCTGTTGCGCACGGCGGTGGGCATGCCCGCATCGACGCTTGGCGTAACGGTCGCAATTCACTGGGAAGCGTTGAAACTTTGGCTGAAGGGCGTTTCCTATTACAATCGGCCTGACAAGGTTGAGCCTTCCATTTCGGTCGCCGCGCCATCGCAGCGGAGCGCAGAGGAGAAACGGACATGAGCGAACAGACGAAAGACCTGCGCGCGACGATGACATCGCTGAGGCAGCTTTCGGGCGTGCCGGCAAGTTTTCGCCTCGCCGGGCTGTTCCTGTTGCGCACAGAGAACGGGTCGATCCGCTTCAACCTGCCGGATGGACGAAGCGTCCTCTTCGATCACGGCAATCCCGGCCCGCGCGCTGTCGTCGACGTGCACGAATTCGGCTTTGCCAAGCGCGCTTTGGCTGGCGGCGATATCGGTTTTGCCGAGAGCTATATGGATGGCGAATGGTCGACACCGGATCTGACGGCGGTGCTGGAATTCTTCTCTGAGAATTTCGAGGCGGCCGGGAAGCTAGCCGTTGGCGGATCGCTGGTGAAGGGCATCAACAAGGTGCGCCACTTCTTCAACCGGAACAGCAAGGCCGGGGCGCGCCGCAATATCATGGCGCACTACGATCTCGGCAATGACTTCTATGAGTCCTGGCTGGACGAGACGATGACGTACTCGTCGGCGCTGTTCGACAAGCCCAACATGTCGCTGGAGCAGGCGCAGACGGCCAAATATGCGGGCATTGCCGACCAGCTATCTGCGGGGCCGGACAGTTCATTGCTCGAGATTGGCTGTGGCTGGGGCGGTTTTGCCGAATATGCCGCCAAGGTGCGCGGGTCCAAGGTCACCTGTCTGACGATTTCAGAGGCGCAACGCAACTATGCGGCATCCCGGATGCAGGCCGAAGGACTTTCCGACCGCGTGGAGATCCGGCTGGAGGATTACCGCGACCATCAGGGCAAATATGACGGCGTCGCCTCTATCGAGATGTTCGAGGCCGTCGGAGAAGCCTACTGGCCGAGCTATTTCCAGAAAATCCATGAGTCGCTCGATGGATCAGCGAAGGCGGCGCTGCAGATCATCACTATCGATGATGATCTGTTCCGGCGTTATCGCAAACGCACCGATTTCATCCAGCGCTATATCTTCCCCGGCGGGATGCTGCCGAGCGAGAAGGCGCTGCGCGAGTCGCTGTCGGCAGCCGGCCTGCGGTTCGATGCAGTCCACTATTTCGGTCAGGACTATGCGAAGACGCTTAAACTCTGGGCCGAGCGGTTCGAGGAGGCGTGGGACAGGATCCAGACCTTCGGCTTCGATGAACGCTTCCGCCGGCTCTGGCGCTTCTATCTCAGCTATTGTGAGGCGGGCTTTGGCAATGGCCGTATCAATGTCGGCCAGTTCCAGCTCTCGCGCGCATGAAAAAGGCGGGCCCGCCAAGGCCCGCCCTTTCAGGTCCGGTCTGGTTGCCTAGTAGAGGTCCGTCAGGACGTATTCGATCTGCTGGCCGCGCGCTTCGAAGGCGAGTTTCACCCAGCGCGACTGGTCGTCATACCAGAGGTCAACGGTGATGTCCGATACAAGGCGGTAATGGGTCGTCTCGACCTCCTCACCGCCGACCGTCAGCATTTCGCGCCCGATCTTGTCGACGCTGGTGTCGAGCAGTTCGCCGGATTCAGTGGAGAGAAGTTCGTCACTGAAGGCCTGCTGGATGTTCCAGTGGCTGGAGGGGATGATGCCGAGCGGCGCGGGACCTGAATAGGCCGAGCCGTTCACACTGAGCGCGTCGCCCTCAAGGCTGGCCTGCACGTATTCATCGTCGCCATCGTCATTCGTCCGCCCTGTGAGGGCAATCAGCTCGCCATCCCTCCAGGTTTCCGTGGCTTCGAGCTCGTAACGGAAGACGGTAATCGGGCCGAGGCCCGCTCTCAGGTCCACCGTGGAACTGGCCGTGAAACTGTCATCCGATTCAACGTCAAACGTGACCGTGTGCGTGCCGAACTCCTTACCCTTGCGCAGGACGTTGAACACGATCCTGTCACCGTCTTCGGGCTGCCATGCAGCGGGAGCGTCTGCGCTCACGGGCGAGGCGATATCCGACGTTCCGGCTGTGTCTGCATAGGCAGGCGCGCCCAGAATGAGCGTGGCAAGGGCGAGCGAGCAGGATGTGGTTTTCACGTGAATCTCCAGAATGGCGTGTCTGCACGAGCAACGAAGCAGGTACAGGAGGTGTTCCCGGCCGCAGCGGGCCGGTGGCGCAGGCCAGGCTCGGCGAGGACAAGGTCGCCGGCGTCGAAACAGCCACGCCCGTCTTCGAGCGCCCCTTCAAGCACGATCATCGCTTCAAGCGTGCTGTGACCATGAGCAAAAACGCGGTCGCCGGGCTCAAGCCGCATGAGCGATCCGCTGCTATTGCTGAGCTTTGACACACGCGCCCCGGACAGCGACCGGCGCCAGTCTACCGCGTCATAGTCGGTATGGATGATGTCGGCGGCAACCTCCTCCATCCGTTCGAAAGCCTCGCGCCGGTCCGGGGCATTGCCGCTGAGCGTTGTGCGGACCGTTTCCCATATCTGCGCGGTTTCATCGCCCTTGCTGGACATGAGCCGGTGGATGGTCGCGGCCAGAGACATGCTGGCGGACAGATTGCCGCTGGCATAGTCGAGCATGAAGGCCTGATAGGTTTCCGGTGTATTCATTGCGGCGTTCCAAGAGCGTTTTGCTTAATGGATACGTAAGCCGCGCGCCTCTGGATCAATCGGCCCGGTGTTGTAAGTGCAGGGTGAGACAGCTACATCTCGAAAACCAATGGAGTGCCTCTGAATGATCCTCAATTCTGTCCTCGATGCGATCGGAAATACGCCGCTGATCAAGCTCAAGCGCGTGTCGGAGGAGACCGGATGCACCATTCTCGGCAAGGCGGAATTTCTCAATCCCGGCCAGTCGGTCAAGGATCGCGCCGCCCTCGGTATCGTTCGGGACGCGGAACGCTCCGGCGCGCTGAAGCCCGGCGGGACGATTGTTGAAGGGACAGCCGGTAATACCGGTATCGGTCTTGCCCTTGTGGGCAGCGCCCTTGGCTATCGCGTTGTGATCGTCATGCCGCGCACGCAGAGCCAGGAAAAGAAGCTGGCGGTCAAGCTGCTGGGCGCCGAACTGATCGAGGTGGATGCGGTCCCCTACTCCAACCCGAACCATTATGCGCGCTATTCCGGCAAGCTTGCCGAGGAGCTTGCCAAGACAGAACCAAATGGCGCGATCTGGGCCAACCAGTTCGATAACATCGCCAACATGGAAGCCCATTATGACACGACCGGCCCAGAAATCTGGGAACAGACAGATGGCAAGGTGGACGGTTTCATCTGCGCGGTCGGGTCTGGCGGGACGCTGGCCGGTGTTGCGAAATACCTGCAGGAGCAGAGCAAGGACGTGAAGGTCGGCATCGCTGATCCAGGCGGCGCGGCGCTGTACGAGTATTTCAAGAATGGTGAGCTGAAATCTGAAGGCACATCCATCACCGAAGGGATCGGTCAGGGCCGGATCACGAAGAATATCGAGGATCTGAAAGTCGATTATGCCTATCGCTGTCAGGATGCTGAGGCGCTGAACATCCTCTATGACCTGATCCTGCATGAAGGCCTCTGCCTTGGCGGATCAGCCGGCATCAACATCGCCGGGGCCGTTCGTCTCGCCAAGGATCTGGGGCCGGGCCACACCATCGTGACCATCCTCTGCGATTACGGCAATCGCTATCAATCAAAGCTCTACAATCCGGAATTCCTTCGCAGCAAGGACCTGCCGGTGCCGCCATGGATGGAGGAGGCCTGATGTCTGGAGACTCCCCGCTCGTTTCCGCCCGCTGGCTGATGGACAATCTGCGCGCGCCCGATCTTCGGGTCGTGGATGCAAGCTGGTTTCCGAGCTGGACGGCCGCGCCCGGTGCCGGCCGCGACTCCTATGAGCGCGGGCATATACCCGGCGCGGTCTATTTCGACATCGATGAAATCGCCGATGAGGCAAGCGATCTGCCTCACATGATGCCGGACGCGGTGAAGTTCTCCTCGCGGGTCCGCAAGCTCGGCATCGGCGATGGCAATCGCGTCGTCGTCTATGACGCCAATGATTTTTTCGCCTCGGCGCGGGTCTGGTGGATGTTCCGGGTAATGGGCCATACGGAAGTCTATGTCCTGAATGGTGGGCTTCGTGCCTGGCAGGCCGAAGGCGGTGAGCTTGAGGATCTGCCGCCTGTGATTACAGGCGGGCGGCATTTCACCCCGCGTGTGCGGTCTGATCTTCTCAAATCGCGCGAACAGGTTTCGGCTGCCTCCAGGAGCGGTGACATGCCCATACTGGACGCGCGTCCGGCAGGCCGCTTTGCCGGCACAGAGAAAGAACCCCGGCCGGACCTCCCCTCCGGCCATATTCCGGCCAGCACGAATATGCCCTCAAGCGAGCTGGTTGGCGCAGATGGCAAGCTGCTCCCTGAGGGCGAGATTCACGCCCTTCTCGGCGCACACAAGGACGGGCCCGTCATTACGACGTGTGGGTCGGGTGTGTCCGCGGCAGTGATCGCCCTCGCCCTGGCGGAAATCGGAAACTGGGATGCGGCCGTCTATGACGGTTCATGGTCCGAATGGGCCGCTCTTCCTGACAGCGAGATTGCGACGACGCCGGCATGAAACTTCCCACACGGCTGATCCATAACCGCAAGGGCAATCCAGAGCGGCGAACGGTGAACCCGCCGGTCGAGCGCGCCTCCACGGTTATCTTGCCGGACCGTCAGACGCTCTATGGCGGCGGAACCGGTTATGGCCGTATGGGCCTGTCTGTGCACCGCGAGCTTGAAGCGGCGCTTTGCGACATAGAAGGGGCGAGCCATGCACGGCTGACCCCATCAGGTCTCAGCGCCTGCGCGGTAGGCATCGCCTCTGTGGTGAAGGCTGGCGACCATGTTCTTCTGTCAGATTCAGTCTATGGCCCGACAAGACGCTTCTGTGAGAAGCGCCTGCCCTTGATGGGAGTGAGTGCCACAAGGTTCAATCCGCGCGACACGTCAGCGCTGGAGAAGGCGATTACGCCTGAAACCCGTCTCATCGTGCTCGAATCGCCGGGTTCCCTGACCTTTGAAATTTCCGATACGCCGGCGATCGTGGAAATTGCGAAATCCGCCGGTGTGCTGACCTTGATGGACAATACCTGGTCTGCGGGTGTCTTCCACCAGCCTCTCGATCTCGGGGTCGACATCTCTGTTCAGGCGCTCACCAAATACATGGTGGGCCATGCCGATGCCTTTGGCGGGGCGGTGATGACCCGTGACAAGGCGCATGCCCATGCCGTCGAGACGCTGACCGAGGACTGGGGGATTTCTCTTGGCCCGGACGATGCCTATGCCGGCCTTCGCGGCACCCGGACCCTGTCGACCCGTCTCAAGGCGCATGAGGCAAGCGCGCTTGAACTGGCACGCTGGCTCGGCGGGCAAGACGATGTCGGGCTGGTCATCCACCCTGCCCTGCCGAACCATCCCGACCATGAGACATGGAAACGGGACTTCTCAGGAAGCTCTGGCCTTTTCGCCATCCTTCTGGATGCGCCGGAGGAGGCGCATATCGACGCGTTTCTTTCCGCGCTGGACCTGTTCAAGCTCGGCTTCTCCTGGGGCGGTTTCGAGAGCCTTATCATCCCCTGCGACGAGCAACTGACCCGCCTTCCCGAAGACTGGACACAGTCGCGCCGGGGGCGTCTTGTGAGGCTGCATGCTGGCCTTGAAGATACGGGTGATCTCATCGCCGATCTTGAGCGCGGATTGCGTGCGCTTCATGACGTAAAAAATACTTGATCTTTGAATCCAGTTTCCATATTTCGAGCGCCGACACGCAAGCGAGCTACGACGGTCCCGAAAGGGCGTCAGTACGGGTGAGCCCAGATGTCTTCACTTTCATCATCGGGTGTGAGCCCGGTCATGCTGGACGAGGATACTTGGATGGCACCGAACATGATCGCTCTGGCGGCAGCCTATAGCCGTTTTGATGTGGCCTGGGACACCGGGCTCTATAACTATTACGACCAGAAATTCGGAGATTATGCGGCTGCGGTCGCTGAACTTATAAGGCCGTAGCGGGTTCGCCCGCCGAACTGTCGTGCGCATCAGGCGTTTGTTCTGGTGCAGTCAATAAGTTCACTGGCCATGTGCCAGCAAAATCCGAATCTCCGCCATGTTTAAATCTGGTTCCGCGCCGCTGGCGCGTCCCGCTATTCTTCCCGATACATCTACCCGTTCCGGCCTTCCGGCCTTTGCGAGCGTAGGCGATGTGCTGCGCGCCTATGAAGGCGACGATGCGATCTTCGTGCTCTATCCGAAGAAGATCGCCGCGGCCGCGCGCACCTTCCTCAACGGGTTTCCCGGCAAGGTGCTTTATGCCGTGAAGGCGAACCCGCACCCGGCCGTCCTGAAGACGCTTTGGACGAGTGGCGTGCGCAATTTCGACGTGGCCTCGACCCGTGAAGTGGACCTCGTCCAGAGCGTTGTGCCGGGCGCGAAGCTCTTCTTCATGCATCCGGTAAAGTCCCGCGCCGCGATCCGTCACGCCTATGATTGCGGTGTTCGTGACTTTTCGTTCGATACGGCTGACGAACTTCAGAAGATGCTGGAAGTGACCGGCTATGCCGATGATCTGACCCTGCACCTTCGCGTGGCCCTGCCGAAAGGCGGCGCTGCCATGCCGCTGTCGGGCAAGTTCGGCGCGGACCGTGATCAGGCCGTGGAGCTGCTCCGTCAGGCGCGTGACCATGCACACAAGCTTGGCGTGACCTTCCATGTCGGCTCGCAATGCCTTGAGATCGGCGACTACGATACCGCGCTTGCCTATGTCCGCTCCATCGTGGATGCCTCGGGCGTCGGCATCGATTCCATTGATTGCGGCGGCGGTTTTCCTGTGGCCTATCCGGGCATGACGCCAAAGCCGATGGGTGACTATTTCAAGGCGATCCGCAGCTCGCTTGGGGCACATGGTTTCGCTGGCCTTCAGGTTCTCGGTGAGCCCGGCCGCGCGCTCTGCGCCCAGGGCGGCTCGACGCTCGCCCGTGTCGAGCTTCGCAAGGGCGGCGATCTCTACCTCAATGATGGGAGCTATGGATCGCTGTTCGATGCCGCGCAGTGCGCATGGAATTATCCGGTCAAACTTCACACGGTCGAACCGCGCGCGGCAGCTCAGACGGAAGCGTTTCGCTTCTTCGGTCCGACCTGCGACAGCCTCGATGTGATGAACGGGCCGTTCGAGCTTCCCTCAGATGTGCAGGAAGGCGACTGGGTCGAAATCTGCCATCTTGGTGCCTATGGTCAGGCCCTTTCCTCACGCTTTAACGGCTTTTACAGCGAGACCACTGTCGCCGTCATGGCGTAAGCCGACTTTTCATCGAACCGACCAGGCGGCCTTCGCTCATATGGGCGCAAGGCCGCCTGTTGTCTGGACCCTGTCACACCACAAGGTTACAACGCCTCCCACGTAATCGGAGACCTCAATGGCTGAGAATACCAACCGTAAAGCCGAGCTTCTGAGCAAGCCTGTCGAACATGTCGACATCACCTCGTTCGACGCGCGCCCCATCATCGACTCCATGGGCAAGATGTCCTTTACCTCGCGCGATCTCGCGCGGGCGACCGACATCTTCAACATGGCGCTGGAAGATCAGGACTGTTCCACCATCCTGACGCTGGCCGGGTCCACCTCCGCGGGCGGTTGCATGCATGTCTATCGCGACCTCGTGAAGTACGGTCTGGTTGACTGTATCGTCGCGACCGGCGCGTCCATCGTCGACATGGATTTCTTCGAGGCGCTTGGGTACAAGCACTATCAGGCGCCGGAATCGGTCGACGACAATGATCTGCGCGACCTCTATATCGACCGCATCTATGACACCTTCATCGATGAGGAAGAGCTGCAGGCCTGCGACCACACCATCTATGAGATTGCCAACAAGCTGGAGCCGCGCCCCTACTCTTCGCGTGAGTTCATCTGGGAGATGGGCAAATGGCTGAAAGACAATGCGGTCAAGAAGGGCTCCCTGATCGAAACCTGCTATGACCATAATGTGCCGATCTTCGTGCCGGCCTTCTCTGACTGTTCGGCAGGCTTTGGCCTGGTCAAGCATCAGGTGGAGAATCCGGGCAACTATATGTCCATCGACAGCGTCGCAGACTTCCGCGAGCTCACCGATGTGAAGATCGCCGCCGGCTCCACCGGCCTGCTCATGGTTGGCGGCGGTGTGCCGAAGAATTTTGTTCAGGATACAGTGGTTTGCGCCGAAATCCTCGGCAAGGAATGTGAGATGCACAAATATGCCGTGCAGATCACCGTTGCCGATACGCGCGATGGCGCCTGCTCATCCTCGACGCTGAAAGAGGCGGCGAGCTGGGGCAAGGTGCAGACTGTCTATGAACAGATGGTGTTCGCCGAGGCCGGTTCGGTTGTGCCGCTTCTGGCGTCGGCCGCCTGGCACAAGGGCGCCTGGAAGAACCGCAAGAAGCGTGAGTTCGCGAAGCTCTTCCTCTAGAACGCCCACGACACCTTTGACCATGACGCCGGGACATAACTTGTCCCGGCGTTTTTCGTTGGGCAGATTGCCGCGTGATTACACAGTCACGAGGAGACCGCCCATGTCCGACCGTATTCAGGTCACGAAGAAAGACGGCGTTGCAGACGTTAAACTCGTTCGCACCGACAAGATGAATGCGCTGGACGATGCCATGTTCGAGGCCCTGCTCTCGACCACGGAAGAGCTCGCCAAGGATAGATCGGTTCGCTGCGTTGTCCTCTCGGGCGAAGGGCGTGCCTTCTGTGCCGGTCTCGACATGGGCAATTTCGGCAAAATGGCCGAAGGCAACAAGGAAGGCAGCTCACCCGGTGGGCGTCAGGGGCTGGCGCCTCGCACGCATGGGATCGCCAATCGGGCGCAGCAGGCTGTCTGGGGCTGGCGTGAGCTGCCTGTACCGGTCATTGCGGCCGTACACGGTGTGGCGTTTGGCGGCGGCTTTCAGGTGATGCTGGGCGCGGATATGCGCGTCGTTCATCCAGATACCAAGCTCTCCATCATGGAGATTAAATGGGGCCTTGTACCGGACATGGCGGGCACGGCGATCATGGGCAATCTCTGCCGCGATGACCGGCTGCGCGAGCTGACCTATACGGGCCGCATCTTTTCCGGCGCCGAGGCGCAGGATTATGGCTTTGCGACGGAAGTCAGCGACACGCCCTATGAGCGTGCCATGGAGATTGCCACCCAGATTGCTGGGAAGAACCCGGACGCGATCCGGGCGAACAAGGAGATCTTCAACAATCTCCCGGACATGACGGACACAGAGGCCCTGCTCCAGGAATCGGTGTTTCAGGACAAGCTGATCGGCAGCAAGAACCAGATCGAGGCTGTCATGGCCGAGCTGCAGAGGCGTCCGGCAGAGTTTACCGATAGCTGATGGGCTGGTTTGCGTGGATCAAAAAGAAGGCGACTACCGGGGGGCAGTCGCCTTTTTCTTTTGTCTGCGTGGTTGGCCATTTCGAACGAACGAAATGGCGCGAGTGACGCGCCCGGTAATCGTGCTTGAAATTAAATTAATTCAACGCACTATGGCGCTCGAAACTTCGCTTGTTGTGCAGATTGTTTGCAATTTGTAGTGCAAACTGTGGTGCAGCCCTTTCGTGTTGTCAAAGTTCGACGCTGCCTATCAGCGACATTCGCATCGCTAACATGATTTGCTGGCCGTTCAAATTCGCGCTGGAGCGTAGCCATGCAACTTTTCGCTCGGGACTGACCCGCGGGTCTGGGTTGATCCTGCTCCGTTACGACAAACCTTGAGTGCTCAGAGGTTCTTTCTTGATTTAAACCCCTATGGGGTATAAGTGGTAGTCATGAACTTTGTTGTCGCAACTCTCGTGACGGTATTTTTCAGCCTGTCGCAGGTGCTCTGCGCGTGTCCCGTCGATATGTCGGCGACGAACAGCATGGCAACCGAGTTCACCGCTCATTCTCACCAGGCGCCCGCCGATGGGCCTGAGGCGCCCTGCGATGATGAGACTGATCACTGCAAGCTTCAGACAGCAACGGTCGCCCAAGCCGACAAGACGGCGAACCCGGTCCAGCACGTATTAGGCGATACGACGCCCATCGGGCTTGCTACACCCTCATGGCAACACGCATGGAAGCGCGTCGTCAATGTCCGCACGCCCTGGCCTGAGGTCCGAAGTTACCTGCTGCAACAAACGCCAGTCACATTAAAGGTGCGTTCCCTGAGCTGATTTCGTGCGTCGCTGCATTAGCAGCCCGATTGCATAAATTCACCTCACGGAGACGATTATGTTGAACAGACGACATATGCTGCAGACGGTGCTCGGCACCGGCGCAGCCTGGGGGGCAAGCAGCCTCCTGCCCGCTTGGGCAAAATCTTCCAGCAACGGAAACCTTGGTGTGCCCTCACTTTCGGGCACGCGCTTCGACCTCGAAATCGGGCAGTTCCCGGTCAGGCTCAACGGCAAAGTCGGTATGGCAACCGGAATCAATGGCACACTTCCCGGTCCGCTCTTGCGGTTGCGCGAGGGCGATGACGTTACAATGAACGTCACCAACCGGCTTGCCGAAGACACTTCGATCCATTGGCACGGACTGCTTGTCCCCTTCCATATGGACGGCGTGCCGGGCGTCAGCTTCCCGGGCATCAAACCGGGCGAAACGTTCAAATATCAGTTCAAGGTGCCGCAAAATGGCACTTACTGGTATCACTCCCATTCTGGTCTGCAGGAACAACTCGGCCATTACGGTCCGATCGTCATAGATCCGGCAGGTACAGACCCAGTGGCTTATGACCGGGAATATGTTCTCGTCCTCAGCGACTGGAGTTTCACGCATCCGCACCGGATCTTCGACAAGCTCAAGAAGAATGCCGAGAGCCTGAATTTCAACCGCCCGACCCTGTCGAACCCAACCGGACTTGGCGGCATGTGGGGGCAGATGCGAATGAGCCCGCGCGATCTCGCAGACGTGACCGGCGAAACCTACACCTACCTGATCAATGGCCATTCGACGGCCGATAATTTCAATATGGTCTTCCAGCCGGGCGAGCGGGTTCGCCTGCGCATTATCAACGCCTCCGCCATGACCCTCTTCAATGTCCGCCTCCCGGGCTTGCCGATGACGGTGGTCCAGGCCGACGGTCTGAATGTCCAGCCGGTTGAGACCGACGAGTTCCAGATGGGCGTGGCCGAGACGTATGATGTCATCATCGCGCCGACCGAAGCGCGCGCCTACGCCTTTGTTGCCGAATCGATCGACCGCTCCGGCCAGGCCGTCGCCACGCTCGGCCCGCGTGCCGGTATGCGGGTCGATGCGCCTGCGCTTCGAGCTGTGCCGATGCTGACCATGCGGGACATGGGAATGGCCCATGGAGACATGGCGGGCATGTCAGGCATGGGGAGAATGGATCATGGTCCGGACACCGCGACGGCCGGGGACGACATGAAAGGCCACGACATGGGTGCCATGTCGATGATGCCCGATCCTCATGGTCCGGCGGTCCAGCCCGTCAAGATTGAAGCAGATATAGAGCGCGGCCCCGGTGTCGCAAAAGTATCAGGCATGACGATGAGCCGCTTGGGCGAACCCGGTCTCGGGCTTGATGATGTCCCCCACCGCACGCTCACCTATAACCAGCTTCGCGCGCTCGACATGAATGAGGACCATCGCCCGCCTGGCCGCGAAATTGTCATTCATCTGACGTCGAACATGGAACGCTACATGTGGTCGTTCGACGGTGTAAAATTCTCCGAGGTAACCGAGTCAATCAAGTTCTACGAGGGTGAACGTGTTCGCCTGACGCTCGTAAACGATACAATGATGCCACACCCGATCCATTTGCACGGCATGTTTTTCGATCTCGTGAATGGCGGTGGTCATCACATGCCTCGAAAGCACACAGTAACGGTCAAGCCTGCAGACAGGGTCAGCGTCGACATCACCGCAGAACATGTCGGTGACTGGGCGTTCCACTGCCATCTGCTTTACCACATGCACGCTGGCATGATGCAGGTCGTCAGCGTCATTCCGCCAGCAGACGATACGACACCAGCTGAAAAAATGCCGGCAGGTCAGATGAATATGCCCATGGACCATCACGGCATGAACCATGGGGAGGGAAAATCATGATGAAACCGAATTTGGCAGCCCCTCTCCTCCTCGGCTTCGCGCTCTACGCGACCGGCAGCGCGTTCGCGGAAGACACAAATCAAACCCCGCCCTGGGATCAGGCCGACGCCATCTACGGCGAGGATGCAATGGCGGACGCTCGCCGGGACGTTCTTGCGGAAGGCGGAGACCAGAAGAGCTTCTACATCCTCTTCAACCAGCTCGAGGCTCAGATGTCTGACGAGGGCGACAGTTTGTACTGGAACGGACAGGCTTGGTATGGGGGCGATATCAACAAGCTCTGGTTCAAGAGCGAGGGCCGCGCCTCTCTGAATGGAGAGGGCGTGGATGATGCCGAGATCCAGGCGCTCTATTCCCGCGCGGTTGCGCCTTTCTGGAATGTTCAGGCGGGCGTTCGCTACGACATCGAACCGGATAGTCTCGCGCATGGGGTCGTCGCACTGAATGGTCTGGCGCCCTACTGGTTCGAAGTCGACGCTTCCGCCTTTCTCAGTGAAAAAGGCGATGTAACGGCCCGCATCGAGGCTGAATATGAGTTGCTCCTGACCCAGCGGTTGATCTTGCAGCCTCGGATCGAAGCAAATCTTTCCGCGCAGGACATACCGGAAAGGGAAACGGGCGCGGGACTTAGCACACTCGATGCCGGCTTGCGGCTTCGTTATGAAATCAGGAGGGAGTTTGCGCCTTATGTCGGCGTCGAATGGCAAAGCGCCTTCGGTGAGACACGCGACATGATCAAAGCCGCAGGCGGTGAAGGCGACGATATCGTCTTTCTCGTGGGCCTGCGGACCTGGTATTAGGAGAACAAAATGGGCGGTTTCATAGAACCCAATATTCACCCCGTGCTGGTGCATTTTACCTATGCCCTCGGCACATCTGCAGCCTTGGCATATGTGGCTGGCCTCCTCGTACCTGCAGGCCGCTGGCGCGACAGCCTTCGACCGGCCGCCGACTGGATGCTGGCATTGGCTGCCTTGGCGGTTCTGGCCACCATCGCGGCCGGGTTTCAGGCCTATTACAGCGTTGCTCACGATGCGCCGTCCCATGAAGCGATGACAACCCATCGCAACTGGGCTGTTCCCACGGGCCTCGCATTACTGGCCCTCGCCGGTTGGCGCTGGCTGAGAAGGGCCTCGTCGCCCGGCCCGGTATTTGCGATCAGTGCCCTGGCGGTGGCAGGTCTTTTGACGGTTACAGCGTGGTGGGGAGGCACAATTGTCTACAAGTACGGACTTGGCGTGCAGACCCTTCCTGAAGCCAGCGGGCCAGGCCACGATCATGATCATGGCGGCGGAGCCGGTCATGGCGACCAAGGCACCGTAAATTCAACAGACGATCATCAAGACGCTCACGGAGCGCCTCCATCCGACACGATGGATGGATCATCGGCGAGCGGCGATGGACATGATCACGACCATACCGACGGTGCAGCTGATCGAGAAATGTCAGGCACGGTCCCCGCCGGACACGACAACTCCGACGGCCATCACGACACCAAACCGGTCTCGACTGATGAACAGGCGATCCTGGATATCATGGCCGCGATCGAAACCGGTTGGGAGACCGGCGATGGCGAACTGTTCCGACAGAACTTTCTCGACTGGTCAGGCGCCCGGTACTTTGAGTCAGGCGGCGAGAATACTGGCCTGCTCGACCTTGTCGAAAATCATGTCGAGCCCGAAAAAGATACCATTCCGGATCTCGAACTCGACTTCTCGAATATAGACGTGCAATTCGAGGGAAGTGACTTTGCATGGGCTGTCGCGGACACAGCGATCAGTGGAACGTTCAGCTCCAATGGCGAACGCCTGGAGCGTATCGGGAAACAAACGGTGCTGTTCCGCAAGGTCGCCGGCACCTGGCAGGTCATTCACACGCACTCGTCCTCTCGTGCGCCGCGATAAGGAGGAAATCCAAACTGCCGCGTGCTGGCCAAGTTGAAATGCAATCGGCAAGCGGCGATGATATTGAGTATACCCCATATGGGTATTAGGTCATGACTGTCCTGTCCTTCCCCCAGAAACCCTACTTCAAACTGGCCCATAAAGTGCGGGCTGGACATTGGTTTGAAGCTGACGCTGCTGCCTTTGTAAGCACCGAAGGCGACGTCACGGCGCGGGTCGAGGCCGAATATGAGTTGCTGCTAACCCAACGTCTGATCCTTCAACCCCGCTTAGAAGCGAGCCTCTCCGCTCAGGATATTCCTGACCTGCAGCTCGGTTCAGGTTTGACCAGCGTCGATGCCGGCCTGCGCCTTCGCTACGAAATTGTTCGCGAATTCGCGCCATATATTGGCGTCGAATGGCAAAGCGCTATTGGCGATACCGCAGACTTCATTGAGGCGTCTGGAGGCGAAAAAGATCAAACGGCATTGCTCGTCGGTGTGCGAACCTGGTTCTAAACATGATGGAGATCTAAATTGGCCGATATGTGGCATATGATTTTCGGCAATCTTGGCGCGCTGATTTTTTGGGGCGTCCTGGCATTGCTGATCTATGTCGCTGTGCGTGCGACCATCAATCGGGTCGGGTCGGACTCCAAGTCCAACGACCCGGTCGATATCCTCCGGCGACGATATGCGCGCGGCGAAATAGACAAGGAAGAATTTGATCGTCGTATGAAAGACCTGACCTAACGCCGCTTGCAGACCCCACAATTCTTGAGGGGTCGGGCAAGTGTCCGGCGTATCACCCAGACAATGCCAGTCGCTGAAGACAGCGACGCTCACGCATATGGCTAACTGGGAGGCGCTTTTGGGCGATTTGATTGAACCGAACCTGCATCCGATTCTGGTGCATTTTGCCTATGCGCTTAGCCTCACAGCATTTGCCTCTTATGTGTTGGCGGCCTTCTCGCCTGTCGAGCGATGGCGAGCGACCCTGCGGCCGGCTGCGGACTGGATGCTGGCCTTTGGTGCGATCGCGATCGTGTTGACCATAGCAGCAGGGTTTCAGGCCTATTACACGGTAGCTCATGATGCGCCGTCGCATGCAGCGATGACCACGCACCGTAACTGGGCTGTACCATCCGGCCTCGCCATCCTCCTATTTGCGGCCTGGCGCTGGACGGGAAGAACAAAAGCAGCCTCTGGTATTTTCGTCACAGGCTTGGCTGCGGCCGCGCTCGGCTTAACCGTCACAGCCTGGTGGGGCGGTAAAATCGTCTATGGCTACGGTCTTGGCGTCAAAAGCCTGCCGCAGGTAACCGGAGATGGCCACGACCATGATCATGGCGGCGGCGTCGCCGCGGCAGATCATGATATGGATCCCATGCCAGACTTGGCACCGACCGCGGATGTCCATGACAATGCCGACGGCCATCACGACACCGCCCCAACCAGCCATGACAATAGTGATGGGCACCACGACGAAAACAGCCCGTCCGCGATACCTGCGCCACAAGCCGGTTCGCCGGCGAGCGTCGCTGACGCTTTCGGCGAAGCGCTAAAAGCAGGGGATGAGGCGGCGCTGCGCGCGCTGTTTGCGCCCGGCGCTGTGATCGCAGAAGGCGGCGGCGCAGAGCGTTCATTCGAAGAGTATGCTGGCCACCATATGTCTAATGATATGGCTTATGCGGCGGCAGTGTCATTCGATCTCAAAGACCGAAACATTCTCGAGAATGGCGATATCGCTACGGTGATCTCTCAATCGGAGATTAATGGCGCCTATAGAAGCGAGCCCGTGCACCGCCAAGCTATGGAAACCATGGTTCTCAAACGCGACGCTGGGGTCTGGAAGATTCACCATGTCCATTGGTCATCCGCGCCGATCACCGAAGATCACGAGCACTGATAAATGGCTGGGGGTGGCCAAACACAGCTTGCGGACCCGCTGATGGGTCAAAACCACTTCACCGCCGTGCGGTGGGTGTTGGCGATCGCTGTAGTACTCGGTCATATCTGGCTCCTCGCGACAGGGTTCGAACCGTTTCGCATCCACGAATGGACTGCCAGCTATATGGCCGTGAACGGGTTCTTCGTCCTGTCAGGCCTCTTGATTGCCAAGAGTCTTCATACAAGGCGCGATATCAAGGCTTATGCAGTTTCACGGTTTCTGCGGATCTACCCGGCTCTGGTGATTGTACTTGCGGCTTTTGTCCTCGTCTTCGCGCCTGTCTATTCGGCCGAAGGCGGCGGATCACTGTTTCAGCCGGAGACCTGGCAATACACCTACAAAGTCTTGGCGCTTGGCGATCCCGACAGCGCGCCCGCACAGATATTCTCTCAGAATTTGGAAACCGACTTTAACGGGCCGCTCTGGACCATTCGGTTCGAGCTAGCAGCGTACATCCTAGCGGGCATCGCGTTCATGTTTGGCGCCGTCAACGGCCCATGGCGTGTTCTTAGCGTCTTCTTGCTTGTGCAATCGGTCTATCTTGGCGCGCCTTTGTTCATCGATACGAGTGCGCTCCCGCCGAGCGTGATGTCCTTGCTCCGCCTCTCATCGGCCTTTCTGCTCGGAATGACGCTTTGGCAGTGGCCTATTTTGCGCAGGCCGCCCCTGTTGGCGGTCGCAGGTCTGATTGCAGCGTTCGCGCTCCTTGGCGGCGGCCCCCTCGGCGAATTGTTTGCGACCCTTGCCCTCACAAGCCTTATGCTTCGAGCTGGATTGCCAAAACGTGCGTCCGTCCGCATCGCCAAAATTCCGGACTATTCGTACGGGATTTATATCTGGCACTATCCGCTGTTACAGGTATTTCTGGTTGGCCAACCAGATCTTAGCCCCGCTGCCCTGGCTATAATGACTGCGCCGCTCATTCTGCTCGTGGCGGCCACTTCGTGGCATGTCATCGAAAAGCCAGTGCTTGCTCTGAAGCTGCGCGCCCGACCGATAAACCAAAAAACCGTATCGCCGGAGGTGGCCGCATGACATCCGCGCCGCATTCACTGATTGAAACATTGCTTCGGGCTCAAAGCCAATTTGAGAAGCTTATAAACGGCGCATCTGAAAACACACCCGCAACTAAGTTTGCAGAAATGGCATTCATGACG